>JANPDJ010000061.1:0-2386 GCA_031431395.1 Chloroflexota bacterium
CGCCGGGGCTCCTCGCGCAGCGTCTCACTCGACCGCTCGGGCTGGCCGACACTACCCTCACGCTGACCCCGCGCCAGCGCGACCGGCTCGCGACCGGTCACTCGGCGCAGCTACAACCGGCGGCCGCCTGGGATGCGCCGACCTTCGCTGCCGCCGGCTCACTCCACTCGAGTGTCAATGATCTGCTGACGTGGCTGGCGTCGTTTGCCACAGATGGATCGTTGGGCGCACGCCATCTGTCGCTCATGCGGCAGACGGCGCGACCGGGTCCGGGGTTCACGCAGAAGCTGGGCTGGATGTCGATCAGCACCGGCCCGGGCGATGAGCTCCTGTTTCATGACGGGGCGACGTTGGGCTATGCCAGCGCGATCGCCTACGATCCCGCGACGCGGCGCGGCGTCGTCGTCCTGTCGAACTCGGCCACGCCTGTGGGCGATATTGCCCGACATCTCCTGCGTTCGTCGATGCCGCTCGTCCAGGCCGAGCCGGCGCCACAACGCACGGAGGTGACGCTTTCGCCAGCGGTGCTGCAACGCTATGCGGGCGCGTACGAGCCCGGTCCGGGCGTCCAGTTCGTCGTCACGCACGAAGGCGAGGCGCTGATGCTGCAACTGCCAGGCCTCCCGAAGTTCCGCATTCGCCCAGAGAGTGAACGGGCATTCTTCGTGGCGGAGAACCCGCGCCTCAGTATCGTGTTCGAGGTCGATGACGCCGGGCGAACGGTTCGGCTCCGGCTCGCGGCGCCGACGGGGGACGTCGCGGCTGCCCGGACGCGCGACTGACAGGAGGAAGCGGGCGCGCTGCACAGCAACACCGGAGGTCCGCCACGCCCAGAAGTCCAGGCTGGCGGACCGCCTCAACGAGTTTGGTCTAAGGAAACGAGTAGTCACGCAGCGTTGAGCGACCAGACTCCGTGATTGGGGCTGCCGACGCTGCTACAGCTCGAGCAACGCTCTCAAGCGTTCCCGGACCTCGGCGAGAACCTCGGCAGGCGCCTTCGCTTCAAAGACGATCCGTCGCGCTTCCCAATCGAGGTTCTTCACGTGGTCCGCAAGGACGACACCGGTGATGGTGCCAGCCGCCGGGAGCTCGACCTCAAATGGGTAGCCCTTCACCTGGCTGGTAATGGGGCAGGCGATCGCGAGCCGTGCCTTCGCGTTATAGACACGTGGCGATAGGATGAGGGCCGGCCGGCGGCCGCGCTGTTCATGGCCGGCGTGTGGGTCGAAGGTCAGCCACACCAGATCGCCGGCATCAGGCACGTATGCGCGCGTTACCACAACTCGTGCCCGACAGGTGTTGTGCCCCAGTCGGTTTCTTCGTGGCGGTTGCGCTTCGTGATTCCCGCGACGAGAGCGTCGATCGAATACGTGGGCCTCGCTGACCTCACCACAATCGCGCCGTCCTTGACCGACACACTGACTGTGTCCCCCTCGTCAAGTTGCGCCTCGAGTGCGACCGACCTCGGGAGCCTGAGCCCCAGACTGTTACCCCACTTGGCGATCTGCGTGGATATGGCCATGTATATACATTGAAGATACTCCTGGCCAGACGTGGTCGTCAAGCGCGCGGCACGCGCCGAGTCGGCGAATAGCCGGGGAGTCCAACGGCCTATCCATCGGGATAGGTCCTGAGTGGTCGCACAGTGGCGATTTGACCGGCGCGGGAGGTTGGCCGCGCCACCGACCGCCGGAGCGCGTCGCTCGGTGACGAGAGCGGGCCTGTCACGCGGACTCGCAGTATAGTGACCGCATGACGACTCTCGAAGCGGCCCTCGAGCGCATCGTGGCCGTAGCCCAACCCGATCGCGTGATCCTTTTCGGATCGGCGGCACGCGGCACGGCCGGCCCACAGAGCGACCTCGACTTCCTCGTGATCAAGCGCGGCGTCACGAGCCGGCGGCAGCTGGCCCAGACCATCTATCGCGCCCTGGTCGGCATTCGGGCCTCCGTGGACGTGGTCGTTGTCACGCCTGAGGACGTGGAGTCTCTGAGGGATGGCGTCGGCACGATCGTCGGTCCGGCCATGCGTGAAGGCCGGGAAGTGTATGCCGCCTGAGGCCGGGAGCCCCGAGGATCCGCGCGAGTGGCTGCGTCGGGCGCGGAGCAATCTCGCCCGATCGTCGCAGGGCCAGGTCACGCCGGACGTGCTCTTCGAGGACGCGTGTTTCGATGCGCAGCAGGCCGTCGAGAAGGCCCTCAAAGCGCTGCTCGTCTTGAGGGGCGTGCAGGTGCCACGGACGCATGCCATCAGCGAACTGCTCACGATGCTGGTGGACTTGGGGTTTGACATTCCCGCCGAGGTGCAGGAGGCGTCCGCGTTGACTGACTACGCCGTCGCTGCACGCTATCCGGGGCCGTCCGAACCCGTCCTCGTCGAAGACTAC
>JANPDJ010000062.1:0-30587 GCA_031431395.1 Chloroflexota bacterium
GGTGGGGGCAGCAAGCCGACCATCAAGGTCGGGTCCGACGGCTTCTATGAAGCCAAGCTCATGGCCGAGATCTACGCCCAGGCGTTGGAGGCCGGTGGCTACACGGTCAACCGCGACGGCATCGGGCTTGGCGGCCGCAAGGTCACGACGCCGGCCCTCGAGAGTGGCCAGATCGATCTCAAGCCCGAGTACATCGGCTCCGGGCTGGCCTATTACGACAAGACGAAGATCTCCGGTGACCCGGCAGCGGAGCTGGCAGCGCTGAATGCCATCCTCGCGACGAAGGGCGGCGGGATCACGGCGCTCAACTTTTCTCCGGCAGCGGACCAGAACGCGTTCGTCGTCCGCAAGGAAACGGCCGACCAGTTCAAGCTCACCAAGATGAGCGACCTGACGGCCATCGCCGGGCAGCTCAAGTTCGGGGTGGCAACCGACTGCGACACGAACCCCGTCTGCGGCGCTGCATTGAAGTCCGCGTACGGGATCGACGTGTCAACTGCTACGAAGCTCTCAGCGTGCGATACGCCCATGGCGCAGGCCCTCCTGGGCAAGACGATCGACGTCGGCGAACTGTGCTCCACCCAGCCCGACATCATTGTGAACAACTTCGTCCTGCTCCAGGACGACAAGCAGACGCAACCGGCCGACAACCTCGCGCCACTCGTGCGCAACGACTTCCTCGCGAAGACGGACAAGACGGCGTTCAGCAAGATCCTGAACGACGTCTCGGCCAAGATGGACACCCGGACCCTGCTCAGCCTCGGCAAGCAGATCGCCGTGGACAAGAAGGACATCGCGGCCGTCGCCAAGCAGTGGCTGAAGGACAGCGGCCTCGTCAAGTAGGCCGCCAACCTCGGCGTCCCCAACGGCCCCCGGCTCAAACCCGGGGGCCGTTGCGATTCCGGGCGAGCGCGGCTGGCGGGCGGGTCGGGCGCGGGTCGGCACGTTCTCCGTCAGGTACTAGCCCCATGACTGCAATTCCGCGGCGGCGCCCGATTCCCCGTCACTCAGTCTCGGGGCGACTGGTACGCGCCATGATCGGCTCCCGCAGCCCTCCCCGAGGCAGTCCGCGAACGCGAAATCAGCCATCGGACGTGCCGGCGCATGACGGCCGGGCGTCCTCCAGTCGTGCGACGACTGCCTGACGAACACATCTACCGAGGGCCATAATTGAGCGCGCCGTTGGGCCCGGGTCAACGCCTACCCCGACGCGGTTACCTCGGCGACCTCCCGCGAAACGCCGTCCCCGGGGGCCCGGCCCGACCGGCCGCCACGCCAGCCGAGCGCGATCAGGGCGACGGCCCCACCCACCGACGTCGTGATGAGGATGGACGCGTGCGCGACCAGGGCGAGCGCCAGCGCTGTCTCCGCGTCCAGGCCGAAGGTGGCTGCGATCGCCACAGCCGCCAGGTCGAACGTGCCAAGGTTTGACGGCCCGGCCGGGATCGCCGATGCCAGCGCGACGCCCGCAGCCAGCAGAGCGGCCTGTGCCGTGGTCATCTGCACGCCGAGTGATTGCCCCGCTGCTGCAAACGCGAGGAGGGTGGCGGTCCAGGCTGCGAAGCTCAAGATGAGCGCTTCGGCAAGCGTGCGCGGCCGGCCCGCGACGGCCAGGCCCCCGCGCAACTTGCCGCCGATCTCATGGACCCGCGGCCAGCGCTGCACGAACGCGACGAGCCGCTCAGCGCCGGGCAGACGATGGGCGGCCACGCCGATCGCCAGCCCCACCACCAGCAGGCCCGTGATGGCCAGGCCGATCAGGACCGCAGATGCCACAAGGCCGCGGACCTGCAGCACGAGGATCGCGAACGAAGCAAGGACCACCACCACCGCGGTGTCAACCACGCGCTCGACGACGACTGTCCCCAGCGTGGTCGTGCGGCTGATGCCCTCGCGGTCCCCAAGGTAGTGGCAGCGGACCAGCTCCCCCAACCGTGCCGGCAGCACATTGTTGGCGAGGTACCCGATGAGCAGGTAGCCCGTGATCGGCAGCAAGCGCACGTGATGGATGGGCTCCACCAGCCGCTGCCAGCGAACGGCCCGGAGGATGACGTCCAGTGCCTGGAACAGCAACATGACGGCGATCCAGCCCAGGGACGCGCGGGCCAGGATGTCGGCCGTGCGGCCCAGGTCAACCTGCCGGACGATGAACGCCAGCGCTGCCAGCGAGACCGCGAGGCCGATGACCGCGCGGATGGCGCCCCCGCGGAGACGCGCCATCAGCGTCGGCCGCCGAGGACGATCAGGGTCAGGAGCACGAGGAGCAGCGGGATCGCCCTGGCTCAGCTACCCGGCCGTCGTGCCGTGAGCTTGGGCGAGCGACGCACGCGGAGCCGGTGGAGCAGGAAGCGCGCCACCACGCGCAACGTCGAAAGGCCGTAGACGACCGAGCGGCGGAAGCCCACGGAACTCGCTTCCTCGAAGTAGCGCGTGGGCACGGCCACCTCACCGACGCGCGACCGCATCCCGGCGGCGACGACCTGCGCAATCAACTCCTGGTCGAAGACGAAATCGTTGCTGTTCAGCTGGAACGGAATGGTCTCGAGGAGCGCACGGCTGTACGCGCGCAGACCCGTGTGGTACTCCGAGAGCCGCAGCCCGAAGGCCAGGTTCTCCACGCCGGTCAGGAAGCGGTTACTGACGTACTTCCACTTCGGCATGCCGCCGGCCAGCGGATCACCCAGGAACCGCGAGCCCAGCATGAGGTCGCGGCTGCCATCCAGGATGGGGGCGATGAGGGCTGGGATCCGGGTGGCGTCGTACTGGTAGTCGGGGTGCAGCATGACCACGACGTCCGCGCCGGCTTCCAATGCCGCCGCGTAGCAGGTCTTCTGGTTCCCCCCGTAGCCCAGGTTCTGCTGGTGGACGATCACGTCCAGCCCCATCTGCCGGGCGATCTCGACGGTCTCGTCGCGTGATACGTCGTCCACGAGAATGATCCGGCCGACGATGTCGTGCGGGATGTCCGCGTACGTGCGCTCCAGCGTCTTCGCGGCGTTGTAGGCGGGCATGACGATGACCACGAACGGGTGACGAACGGGCGTCTCGGTCATCCCAGCGTCATCCAGCCCACGAGAATCTTCGAATGCACCCGCGCAGGGTACCGCGTCACCGGTTCCCGGTGCGCCCGTTCACCCGGCGGCGACCGTCGGACGCGCGCGACAATGGCACCTGCGCAACTGGAGATGACCATGCTGAACCGCCTGCTGCACAGACCCGACGATGACCCCGCGGTGGCGAGCCGGATTCCGCCCGGCCAGTACCGCACCGAGAAGTTCCCGGTGCTCCACTACGGATCCGTCCCGCGGACGGAGCTGCGGACCTGGGACTTCAAGGTGTACGGCCTTGTAGACAGCCCGCTCCGGCTGACCTGGGAGGAGTTCCGGGCCCTTCCCCGCCGGACCGTGGAGACGGACATCCATTGCGTGACTCGCTGGTCGAAGCTCGACACCACCTGGGAGGGCGTGCCCATCCGGGCGATCCTCGACGCGGCGCAGCTGAAGCCCACGGCGACGTTCGTGCTCGCCCACTCGGAGCAGGGGTACACGGCCAACCTGCCGCTTGACGTCCTGGACGACGACGACATCCTCCTCGCGGACACCTTCAACGGCGAGCCACTGGAGCCCGAGCATGGCTACCCGCTGCGCCTCCTCGTGCCGAAGCGCTACTTCTGGAAGAGCGCCAAGTGGATCCGCGGCCTGGAGTTCCTGGACCACGACATCCTGGGCTTCTGGGAGCGCTACGGCTACAACAACAACGCCGACCCCTGGAAAGAAGAGCGCTACTCGGAATAGGGCGACGCCGGCGCAGAATGGCCTGACGGCGGAACCCCTTGACAGCCTGCCGCCGATGGCTCATCGTACGCACCACGATATATCGTGGCACGTAGTAGTGGAGCACCGATGGAGCACCGCATCCCGGAGCTGGGCCGGTTCGCCGAGCCTGCCCTCCTGATCCTCGTCAGCCTGAGCGACGGGCCGAAGCACGGCTACGCGATCATGACGGACGTGGAGGCCGGGTCCGGACGGCCGTTGGGACCCGGGACCCTGTACGCCGCGCTGGCACGCCTTGAGGAGCGCGGACTGATCGAGGCACTTGCGCCAGTGGACCGGAGGCGGCCGTACCGGCTGACGGCCATCGGCGCCTCCGTCCTTGCCGAGCAGTTGCGGGACCTTGCCGAATTCACCCAGATGGGTCTTCGCCGGCTTGGCGAGGCTCCCCGGTGAACCAGGTGAACCACCTGCTCCTGCGCGCCTATCCCGCACGCTGGCGAGCCCGCTACGGCGACGAGTTCGAGGCGCTCCTCGCGGAGCGACCCCTCGGGCCGTTCGACATTGCGGACATCCTGCTCGGCGCGCTCGACGCCCAACTCAAGCTGCGCGGCCTCGGGGCCGCCTCCGAACACCGAAGGGGGTTCTCCATGTCTCTGCGCATCGGGGGAGGCTTGAGCGACGGTTTGACCATCGTCGCAGGCACGGAACGGGGGGTCGCCATGTCGTGGACGATCGAGAGCGTCCAGGTTGCCGACGTTGATCCGGCCGCCGTCTTCCGCCTGTACGCGGATCCAACCACGTGGGCGTCGTGGGGCCACAACGCGACCCGGGCCCGGTCGGAGGGCCCGCTTACTGAGGGCGGCGTCGTCCATGTCCGGGCGAACTACGGCCGGGACTACCCGTGCCGAATCCGGCGGTTCGAGGCAGGACGAGCACTCGAATTGGAAGTTCGGCCGCCGCTCCTCTTCATCGTCAACGTCTACGAGGTCGAACGGACCGCCGAGGGCGCGCGGATCCGTCATGCCCTGGAGTTCTCGGGCCCGATCTCCGGAGTCATGAAGCTCGCCGGGGTCGGCATGGTCTATCGGCGCCAGTTGAGGCAAGAGGTTGCCCGGGTGATCGACCTGGCCAAGCGGGACACGCCTTCGACCTGAAGCGTGTGATCACCGACCGCAACGGGGCGCGCGCCGCCCTGGCCGCGGTGGTAGCGGTGGCCGCCCTGATCGCACTGGCCGCTATGGCCTTGGCGGCCCTGCGCGATCGTTGCTAGGCGCCGGAGGAAGGTTCGGCGGCAGCTGCCTGCGGTTCGGCGCCCGTGGAGTCGGCGGGTGTGTTCGCGGCCCCGGCGGCGACCTCTGCACGATCAACGGGCACGTCGGCCGTCGCGACCACGCCGTCGTCCCGGGGACCGTCGGCGAGCGAATCGGTGGACGTCGCAAGGAAGCCCGTGTCGTTGTCGTGCTGCGTGTGCAGGTTGTCCTGGCGCGCGGTGCTCTTGCCGCGGAACTTCTTCGCGCGGCGCTGTTCGCGGTTGAGCGGTGGCTGCTGCTCGTCGGTCATCAGATCTCCCTGTCCGTGGCGCCCGTCGAGGGTGCCGCGTGGCGGCTGACCGGCGGGGAACCGTGCAACGATCTCATGTCGGGCCTCGTCCTGCGTTCGGCCGGCTGGCGGGTCTGGATAGCAGTTGCGCTGAAATGCGTGACCGCACCCATGACCCTCGGTGCCGGGAACGGGACCATCTGGTGCTGTCCGGGGCAGTGCCCGATGGCGAAGGTTTCCCGTAACTCGTTTCAATGTCAGGGGTTCGGCCGTGCCGGTCGTCACAACACCACAGCGCTACCCCATCCGGCGGGCCATCCTGGGCGGCCTGGGCGGCATTGTGACCCTTGGCGTGTTGATGCTGGCCATCAGCACTTGGTTCCAGATCTCCGCCACTTCCGCAAACAGTGCCACGGCCTGGCGGTCCTATCAGTTCCTGGACACGATTCGCGCCCTCGAGGTGGGTGAGGAGCAAACGCGCGCGGCCGTGCTCGCCGCAGCCCAGAGCCCCACAACGGTCAACCTGGACCTTATCGTGTCGCGCCACGCGCAGGCGACCGTGTCGTTGCGATCCCTGGTCGACCTGGCGTCGACTGATCCGACATTGGCATCCGCCCTTGAGAGTGCGGCCGAGTCGGTGAATCACTGGTACGACAGATGGGCCCTGCGCATCTACGACCTGCTCACCGCCGGCGATCTCCCCTTGGCTCATCCAGAGCTTGACGTGGCGAACGGCGATCAGCTGTTCGACGCAGCCCGAACCGATATCGCCAGCCTGGGTGCGGCAGCCGCCAGCCGGATGGCGATGACCCTTGGGTCGTTCGAGGAGCAGACTCGTCTGTTCGCGTTGGGCCTGGCCGTTGCCGCAATCGCGCTGTGCCTTGGCGTCCTGTTCATCGGGCGGTGGCTGGCGCGAGTCGTAACCGGCCCCCTGCATCGGCTAAACGAGACCGCGTTCGCGCAAATCAGCGGGCAGCCAGTCCAGTTCGTCGCAGAGCGCGACGACGAAGTGGGTGCGCTCGCACGTGTCCTCGAGCGATTCCGGCAGAGCGCGGACGATCGGTACTCTGGCGCGCGAGAAGAGGCACATCGGGCTGAGACGATGAACAAGCTCGGCGATCTCATTGCGTTCTCCTCAGCCGAGTTCGAGATGATTGACGGAACGGTGCGCGCGCTCCAGCGGCTGGTGGCAACGGGTCGCGGGGATATCCAGCTCACGAACGCGTCGCGCAACCGCCTGCTCTACGCGGGTTCGTGGGGGCCCAATCCACCGGGCCTCGATACCCCGGTGCCCGTGGAGCAGATCGACCGCTGCCCGGCGATTCGGCGGGGAGCGGCCTTCGTGGTTCCCGATGTCGATGACGATCTTGCCGTCCTCTGTACGGCGCATCCGCAGGAATCGGGCTCCCTGGCCTGCATCCCGCTGATCGCCATGGGCAGGCCCATCGGCGTCGTCCACCTGGAGGCAGACGAGCCCATTAGCGACGAGACCGTGTCGGTCGTGACACGGATCGCGGAACAGGTGGCGGTCGCCATCGCCAACGCCCGCCTGATGAAGACGATGGAAGGTCTCGCCATGACCGACAGCCTCACGGGCCTGCGCAACGCCCGCTTCTTCGATACCTCCCTCGAACAGCAACTTGCCTCGGCCGAACGAGACCGCGCGCCACTCTCGGTACTGATGATCGACATCGACCACTTCAAGGTCTTCAACGACACTCATGGCCACCCGGCCGGCGACGAAGCCCTCCGCGTGTTCGGCAGGGTCCTGCTCACCGCTCTCCGCGCGTCCGACGTGGCGGCGAGGTACGGCGGCGAGGAGTTCGTGGTTGCGCTGCAGCGCACGAACCTCTCGGACGCAGCGCTGGTGGCCGAGAAGGTTCGCGAAGCCGTGAGCCAGGCGATCGTGGAGATCGGGCCCGGTCGGTACGGACGACTCACGGTTTCGGTCGGTGTCGCTGAGGCGGACCTGACCCGCATCGACCAGAAGACCCTCCTGGCGAGCGCGGATGCGGCGCTCTACCGCGCAAAGTCGTCCGGGCGGAACTGCGTCGGCCTCGCATCCGCGAACCAGGACGCGGACGCCCTGCCGGCACCCCGGATGCCAGCAGCGGCCGCGTAGCCGGCACCCCCGGGGCAGGTCACCGTGCAGCCACTCGCGGTGCGGCCCTGAATCGAAAAGCCGCCGGGCGACGTGCTCGGCGGCTTCAGATTGCGGGGCGACGGGCCCGCGGAACTCAGTTCTCGTTCAGTGTGCGCAGCTCCGCGCGCTCCCGGCGTCCTCGCCGGTGCGGAAGCTGGAGCCGCAGCCGCAGCCTGACACCGCGTTGGGGTTGTTCACCGTGAAGCCCGCACCCATCAGCGTATCGACGTAGTCGATCTGCGAGCCCTTCAGCAGGTCGATGCTCTTGCCGTCCACGTAGACCCTGACGCCGCTGGTCTCGAACGTCCGGTCCTCTTCCGTGGGCGCATCTTCGAGCATCATGCCGTAGCGATACCCGGAGCAGCCGCCGCTGTACACGTAGACGCGGAGCCCGATGTTCGGGTTGGTCTCTTCCTTCGTCAGCTCGTGGAGCTTCGACGCGGCTGCGTCGGTGAGGCTCAGCACCGACGGCTGGGTCTCGACGATGGGTTGGGTCTCGATCATCAGAGCTCGTCCTCCGTGGGACATGTCGTGGGCGGTCCGGGTTGACGGCGGCTCCGCCGTGCGGGTCAATCGTACGCAGGGCAACCAGTTTCGACAAGCGTCACGCCGAAACTCCGCCTCGTGCGCCGGCGCCGCGTCCAGACCCTATCGGCCCTGCCACTCCGGCGGGCGCTTTTCGATGAAGGCGCGCATGCCCTCCTTCTGGTCCTCGGTCGCGAACAGCATGTAGAACGCGCGCCGTTCGAAGTCCAGGCCCGCGGTCAGCGGCAACTCGTCGGCCCGCGTGATCGCCTCCTTTGCGGCCATCACGGCCAGCGGTGGCATGGCCGCAACGCGCGCAGCGAGGTCAAGCGCGGCCTCAAACGTCTCCTCGGCCGGTACGACGGAGGTGACGAGGCCCCAGCGCTCCGCGTCGCGGGCACCGAACGTCCGTCCCGTCAGGACGAGCTCCATCGCGAGCGCCTTGCCGATGGCACGTGTCAGCCGCTGCGTTCCGCCGGCGCCCGGGATGATCCCGAGCCGGGTTTCGGGCTGCCCGAACTGGGCGTCTTCGCCCGCCACGATCATGTCGCAGGCCATGGCCAGCTCGCAGCCGCCGCCAAGCGCGAAGCCGCGAACGGCAGCGATCAGCGGAGTGCGCACGTCCCGGATCCGGTCCCAGCGCGCGAAGTGGTCGGCGATGGTCATCGTGACGGCCGTCTGGTCGGCCATCTCCTTGATGTCCGCGCCAGCGGCAAACGCGCGTTCGCCGGCGCCGCGAATCACCACGGCATGACACGCAGGATCGCGATCCAGTGCCTCCAACGCCTCGATGAGGGACGCCATGACGGCCCTGTTGAGCGCATTGAGCGCGGATGGCCGGTTCAGCGTGACCAGCGCGACGTGCTCCACGGCGCGCCCATCGGCGCGGATCGCCGGGTAATGGGTGAGGACCACGTCGTCCGTCATGCGGGCTCTCCTTCGTCCACGGTTCCACGCCCGACGGCCCGGCGTCGCGCGGCCTGCTCCGTGGATCGGTAGAACGCGCTGCACGCCTCGTTGAAGAGTCCCGGGCGCCGGACCATCAACTCGTGGGGGCAATCCGGCGCAACGAGCAGCCGCCCGTCCGGCAGGAGGCGCATTAACTCCCACGCATGGTCCACGGGCGCGAATGGATCCCGGTCGCCCACCGCCACCATCACTGGCAGCTCGATCTGGTGCAGTTCCCGCGGAGTCAGCAGCGGCTGCAGCTCCACTTCCGCCGAGATCGCCCGCAGCAGCTCCCGCCACGCGCCGGGGCCCTGGACGGGATCATGCCGGCGGGACAGTGCCGCTTCGCTCAGCGGCCCGCTCGACGGGCGACGGTCCGGGTCCATCAGCCGCCGCGCAACGCTGGCGCGGGGCTCCCGCTGCGTCGTGATGCCGGCGACAAGGAGCGTGCGCAATCGCTCCGGCCGCCGCGTGGCGAACGTGAGCGCGGTCATCGCGCCCATCGAGAACCCGGCGAGATGGAACGTGTCGAGGTGGAGGGCGTCGGCGAACGCCTCCAGGTCCGCCACCAGCATGTCGTACGTGAAGCCGTCGCGCACATCCCAGCGCGTGGTGGCGTGTCCGCGCGCATCCGGGATGTAGAGCCGGAACGCTTTCGAGAACAGGGGGACCTGTGCCGCCCAGTCCTCGCGACCGGACGAACCCGCGCCGTGGAGCATGACCAGGGGCGGTCCCGCGCCGTGGGCGTCGTACCCCATCCGCAGGCCGTTGGCCTCCACGAACTGCGTCACCCGGTCAGGCCTCCGGCCCGCGGTCGGCCCCGGCTGCCAACGGTTGCTCGATCCGCAGGTAGTGACGCCGGTAATAGAGCAGCGGCCGGGGATGCTGATCCGGGTTGCCCCAGGCGTCCACGCGGGCAATGAACAGGTCGTGATCGCCCGCCGAGTAGGTGTCCACCACGGCGCACTCCAGAGTGGCGATCGCCCCCTCGAGCAGCGGCAGGCCGGTCTCACCGGGCGCCCAGGCCGCCCCGCAGAACTCGCTTCGACCGGGGGTGACGGCCGCGCCGGCGAAGCACTCGGACAGATCGTGCTGGCCTTCGCCCAGGACGTTGACGGCGAAGCGGCGCTCCCGATGCACCATCGGCGTGATGAAGCGCCGCCGGTCCAGCGCCACCATGATGAGTGGCGGGTCGAGCGAGACCGAACTGAGCGCGTTCACGGTGATGCCCTGCGGACGATCACCGTCCAGGGTCGTGACCACCGTCACGCCGGTCACGAAATGGCCCATGACCTTGCGAAATACGTCGCTGTCGGGGCGCATGGCCCCAAGAATACGAGACGGGTCGCGCCGAACGCGGGAACGTGTCAGCCGGACACGTGGGACGGCGCAGCCGTCCCACCGAAATTACTTCGGCGCCGAAGTACTTCGCCGAAGGAATCGCGGGACGTATCGCCGCCGCCGTTCGAATGCGCCAGACTGTCGGCCGAGGAGGTGACAAGGCATGGCTGACGTCTTCATCGTCAATGGCACCGTCGTGGACGGGACCGGTGCGCCGGAATTCGCCGCAACAGTGGTCGTCGTGGACGGCCGACTGCGCGTGGAGCGTGGGACCGTCACGCCACCCGCGAGCGCAGAGGTCGTGGATGCGCGCGACCGCGTCATCGCCCCGGGGATCGTGGACCTTCACACGCACTCGGACGTCTCCAACCTCTCGGAGCCGCACGCGATCAGCGCGATCGAGCAGGGCGTCACCACCCAGGTGGTGGGCCTGTGCGGCTTTTCGGCCGGTCCGGTCACGCCGGAGACCGTCGCGACAATGATCGACGAGGAGCCCGTCTTCGGGTTCCCGGACGTCGCCTGGGACTGGACCTCGATCGGCGAATACCTGGCGGCCGTGGACCGGTGCCACGTGGCCACGAATACGGTCACCCTCGTGGGCCACAACACCGTCCGACGTCTCGTGATGGGCGGCGACAAGCGCGCGCCCTCGGACGTGGAGATGCAGCGGATGCAGACCCTCATCCGCGAGGCCTTCGACCAGGGTGCCCGCGGCTTCTCCACGGGTCTCTCGTACGCTCCCGGAACCTTCGCGACCACGGCCGAACTGGTGGCGCTCGTCTCGGTCGCCGGGGCGGCCGGCAAGCCGTATCACACGCACATGCGGTACGACGAGAAGGGCGTCCGCGCCTCCGTGGAAGAGGCCCTCGAGACCGCGGAACGCTCAGGGGCCGAGTTGAACATCTCGCACCTGTACCCCCGTCCCACGGATCCGGCGGACGAGGCCGACCGCTACATCGACATGATCGAAGGGGCCCGGGCGCGAGGCATTCGCGTGACGTGGGATACGACGGTCTTCCCGCGCGGCGGCGGCGCGTGGGTCCAGAGCCTTCCGCTGTGGGTCCTGGACGGAGGCATGGGGGCCATGCAGGCCAGGCTCCGGGAGCCAGACACGCGGCGTCGAGTCCGCGAGCACTTCGAGGACCCCAACTTCGGCTGGGCGGACGACTGGGACGACCAGCTGATCGTCAAGGTGAACCGGCCGGAGTCACGGGCGCTCATCGGGCGTACCGTGGGCCAGATCGCGCGCGACCGAAAGAGCGATCCGCTGGACACGGCGCTGGACCTCGTGATCGAAGAGGGCCAGTTCTGGGTGGCGCCGGTGATCAAGCGCCAGGCGGACCTGGACCGGCTGCTGTCCCATCCACTCGGCGTGCCGGTGACCGACGGGATGGCCTCGCACCCGGTGAAGCACCGGGACCTCGGGATCATGCCCAAGACGTTCGGCTCGTTCCCGCAGATCCTCGGCCGCTACGTGCGCGACGCCGGCGTCATGAGCCTGGAGCACGCCGTCCACCAGATGACCCAGGTTCCTGCAGGGCGCGTCGCCATTTCCGACCGCGGAGTCGTCGCCACCGGGATGGCGGCCGACCTGCTGATCTTCGACCCCCGGACGATCGCCAACCAGGCCACGGAGGGTGGCGATCCGGCCGCCCGCCCTGCGGGGATCGATCGCGTCATGGTCAACGGCCAGTGGGTGGTGAAGGACGGTGCGGCGACCGGGGAGCGCCCCGGCCGGGTGCTGTGAGCGGGACCGCGGCGGCGCGGGCGGAGTTCGGGGCCCGGCCGGTGATCGAGGCCCGGCCGGAGTTCGATCTCCTCGTCCTGGGCGGCGAGGTCGTGGACGGGACCGGGGCAGCGAGGATCCGCGCCGACGTCGGCGTCCGCGGCGACCGGATCGTCGCCATCGGCGACCTGGGAGCCGCCACAGCCCGGACGACGGTGGACGCCACGGGCCGCGTCGTGACGCCCGGCTTCATCGACGTCCATGTCCACTCGGAACTGGCGATCCTGGCGCAGACGCCGGACGCGCACGGCGGCCTGCTGCAGGGCGTCACGACGAACCTGACCGCGCCGGACGGATTCGGCTTCGGCGGCGTCCCCGCGGCCATCGCGCGCGAGATTGAGCCGGTCCTGCGGTTTGCCCATGGGCCCATGCCGGACCTCTCGTTCGACTGGGCGACGCCCGAGTCCTACTTGCGCGCGTTCGAGGGTCGGACGCCCGTCAACATTGCTCCGCAGGCGCCGCACCTGCCGATTCGCGTCGGCGTCATGGGTTGGGACGCCCGTGTCGCGACGGACGCCGAGCTGGACGATATGCGGGCGGCCACCGCGGCATGGATGCGTGCGGGGGCCGTGGGGCTCAACTCCGGCCTGGACTACCAGCCAATCGCGCATTCCGACACGCGCGAACTCGTCGCGCTGGCTCGGGTCGCCGCCGAGCACGGTGGGGTTTACGCCGCCCACGGCCGGAATCAGGACCTGGGCCGGGCGGGCCAGTTCTGGGAGACGGCCGAGGTGGGCCGCCGGGCCGCGCTGCCCGTCAACGTGAGCCACGAGCGGGTCGACGAGGAGATGGCGGCGATGCTCGCCGAAACGGGCGCGGAGCCAGGGCTGGACCTGGCGATGGATACCCACCTGTACGAGGCCGGCTCCACGCACCTGCTGAACTACGTGCCGTTCGCGCAGCACGCGGGGGGCCCCATGGCCGTGATCGGGCGGCTCGAATCCGCGGCCTACCGCGAGCAGCTCCGAGGCCAGATCGAGGCGTCGCTCGCGGCGTCCCCGGAGAGCCTGAACGCGTACTTCTCGGCGACCCGAACCGGGCGACACGTGGGGAAGACCATCCGGGAGATTGCTGTCGCAACGGCTCGTGCCCCCGCCGAAACCATCGTCGACCTTCTGCGCGACGAGCTGCCGGACGCGCTCATGGTCTTCCCCTGGGGGCCCACCGAGGCCGAATTCCGCCCCGTCGTGGCCGCCGGCATCGCCCACCCGCGGGTCGTGATCAGCAGTGACGGCCTCTACTGGGGCGGGCTGCCTCACCCGCGCGGCTTCGGGACGTTTCCCCGGGCGATCCGGGTCGGTGTGCGAGAGCTCGCCGCGACAACGTTGGAACAGGCGGTCAACCGGATGAGCGGCCTGCCGGCCGACCGCTACCGCCTGGCGGACCGCGGCCGCATCGAGGTGGGTCGGGCGGCGGACCTCGTCGTGTTCGATCCCGGGACGATCGCGGATCGCGCAACATACGCGGAACCGCGGCTGGCGCCGGTGGGGATCGACGCCGTGGTGGTCAACGGCGTCATCGCCGCCGATCGCGGTTCCCCGACGGGCCGGCTCGCCGGACGGGTCCTCCGCCGCGCCTGAACCGGGACGCGGAGGCGCTGGGGCGTCATCATCGGGCAGCACACGGAGGGGCAGATGCGCATCACCGGGATCACGTCGCGGATCATCAGCTACGACGTGTCCGCCATCTACGGCGACGTCGGGCCGCCGCAGGAGATCAGCGCCGAGTATCGCTACTCGTTCGACACGATCCACACGGACGAGGGCATCGACGGGCATTCGATGCAGTTCGGCTGGATGGGCGAGGGCCAGGCGATGGGGCACGCCCTGCACCAGGCCTATGGCCGGTTCCTGCTCGGCCGGGACGTTGCGGAGCACGAGCGGCTGTGGCAGGACCTGCGGCGCCAGAACCGCCACGAGTACAACCTCACGGACACGCTGCTCGGCACCATCGACATCGCGCTCTGGGACATCCGCGGCAAGGCTGCCGGCCTGCCGATCGCCCGGATGCTGGGCCTGGCGCGGACGTCCATCCCCACCTACGCGACGGCGATCACCGTCAACCCCACGCCGGAGCAGGTGTTCGAGGAGGCACGACTCCGCGTCCGCCAGGGGTACCGCGGCTTCAAGATCCAGTTCTGGGACGGCCTGGAGCGCGACATCCCGAGATTCCGGGCCGCGCGCGAGGCGGTGGGACCCGACTTCCCGCTGTTCCAGGATGCGGCCGGGTTCTACTCGTGGACGCAGGCGCTGGGAGCGGGCCACGTGCTCGACGAGCTGAACTACCGCTGGTTCGAGGAACCGCTGCCGGATCGCCAGGTGTTCCAGCTCAAGCGTCTCGCCGATGAGATCCGGACACCGGTGCTGACCAACGAAACCTCGCGGCTGCACGAGTTGCCGGAGGTGCTGCGGATCGGCGCCGGCGATCTCGTCCGTGGCGACGTGCTCATCAAGAGCGGCATCACCGGGCTGCGCAAGGCAGCGGCTGCCGCCGAATTGTTCGGCTACAACCTGGAGATCCACGGCCTCGGCGCGCCGCTGCTCGACGCCGCGAACCTCCATGTCGCGCTGTCCATCGAGAACTGCGAGTTCTCGGAGGGCCACGAGGCGCTGTACCACGAGGGGCTGGTCGGGAGCCCCCTGGCGATCGACGGCGACGGCCTCCGCCACCTGCCCGATGCCCCAGGGCTCGGAGTCGAGATGGACATGAACTGGGTGGACAACCACACGATCGAGATGATCCGGACGCCGGCCCGATGACCGCGCACTCCCCCGCCGGGATCCACGGCATGTGGGCGGCCATGCCACTGCCGTGGAACGGTGACGGATCGCTGGACACCGGCGCCCTCACCGCCATGGTCGAGCGGTACCGGGCGGCCGGGCTGCCCGGCGCCTACTGCACCGGCACCGACGGCGAGTTCCATACCCTCGAACTCGATGAGTTCCGGCCCGTGATCGACGCGTTCGCCGGCGCGGCCGATCGCGTGGGGCTGCCGGTCGAAGCCGGCACCGGCTGGGTCACGCAGCGCGGCGCGATCGAGCGGACCCGGTACGCTCGGGATCGCGGCATCGGCAACGTCCAGGTCGTTCCGCCGTTCTGGGTCACCGTCAACGACATGGAGCGCATCCGGTTCTACCAGGCCCTGGCAGCAGCTGTTCCGGACGTGGGAATCCTCATCTACAACACGGAGCGAATCGGCAAGGTCCTGAACGCTTCGCAGATCAAGGCGATCGCGGACGCGGTGCCGGCCATCGTGGGCTCGAAGTACGACGGCTGGGATCCCGTCGAGTTCTCCGAGACCTGCGCCGCGACCCCGTCGCTCGTGCACATGCCGGTCGATGTGGGCATTGGTCCGTCGGCCGCGTATCCCACCAAGGCCCTGTGCTCCTGGATCGCCAACCTGAACCCGGCCTGGACGATGGACTGGTGGGCGGCCATAGAACGTGGGGACTGGGTCGAGGCAGACCGGAGGACGGCCTATGCAAAGGGGCTGATCGCCGAGTGGGAGGGCATCACCCGACACCTCACCGCATCGTCCGCCCTGGCGAAGCTCTGCGCCCGTGTCGGAATCCTGCCGGAGATGCCGCTGCGCGTCCGCCCGCCGTATCGTGGCGGGACCGAGGAGGACGTGGCCAACCTGCGTCAGCTCATCTCGACCGGCTACCCTGAGTTGATCTACCAACCCTGATCCGGCGCCCCGGACGGCGCCCACTGCTGGAGGCACCGCACATGACGTATCAGAATCCGCTCCGGGCGATCTGGCGTTCCGGTCGTGCCAGCTACGGCAGCTGGACATCCAGCCCGGACCCCATCATCGCCGAGTGGCTGGGGTCGTGCGGCTTCGACGAGGTGATCGTCGACCAGCAGCACGGAGCGATCGAGCCAAACCAGCTGGGCCCGATCTTCACGGCCCTCACGGCTCGAGGGACCATCCCGATCACCCGTGTCGCCGCGAACGACGTCGCGGCGATCGGGAAGTCGCTGGACCTCGGCGCGCAGGCGATCATCATTCCGATGGTCAACAACGCCGCCGAGGCCGCCCGCGCGGTGGCCGCATGCCGGTTCCCGCCGCACGGGGTGCGGTCCATGGGGCCCATCCGGGCGCACCTGATCTACGACGGCGATGAGATCGAGGACCTCGAGTCGCCGGTCCTGATCGTGATGGTGGAAACGGCCGCAGGGCTTGCGAACGTGGACGAGATCGCCGCGACCCCGGGCGTGGATGCAATCTACGTCGGCCCGGCCGATCTCTCGATCGCGGTGGGCGTGCCGCACACGCGGAGCCGCCGCACTCCGGAGCAGGCGAAGCGCCATGCCGACGCCATCGAAACGGTCCGGAAGGCGTGTGACCGCCACGGCATCGTGGCCGGGATGCACTGCGCCAACGGCGAACTGGCCCGCGGCTACGTGGAGCAGGGCTTCCGCATGGTGACCGTCACCACGGACGCCGACATCATCCCGCGCGACGGCATGCTCCAGCTGGCAGCCGCGAAAGGCAGCAGCTAGGACCCGACGCGGGGGGCCCGGGGCCGCGGCTTCCTGGGCCGCGGGCGGCCGCCCGCCGTCTCATTCCGCCGCCTCCGCCTCCATCCGGCCTACCGAATGCACATGGCGCGTGCGTTTGGCGACATAGCCGGCCCCACCGATCTGTGCCGCCTCCAGATGCACATGCGGTGTGCACGGGATGCAGGACGCAGCCCGGGCCGGTCGCCGAGCCCGCCTTCAGTTGCCGCGCGCGCACCGGGTGACCGCGCGGCAGCGGGCGCCGGCCGGTTCGGCCCCGCGCGCACGTGCCGTGAACATCTGGGGAACGGTCTCCGCTGCGTGCACGCCCCGCGCGCATCCGACAACGGGGCGGCGCCCCGCGCGCATCCGACAACGGCCCCGACCCGGCGGCGACACCCCAGCCGAATACACCGAGAGCCATGGCGGCAGCACGAGGACTGGCGGCGGCAGCACGATGACCGCAGGCGGCGCCCGGCACGGTGACCGGAACCCGGCGCCCACCGGAGCGCGCCACCCGTCGCGCACCGGCTACCATCGGTTTCCAGCCAACCGAGGAGATGAGATGACCGCCATCGACGAGCGCGCCACGGCCGGGGCGCCGGCGCGAGCGCACCTGCCCGCTCACGGCCACAGCCGGGCCGAAGTGACGCACATGCTCGCCGACATCGCAGAAGAGGATGTCCGGGACTGGGAAGCCAAGCTGATGGCAGGCGGCACCTACCCCGCCGGCGACGACGTCATGGAGGTCGCCAAGGAGGCGTTCCTCAAATTCTTCTCCGGGAACCCGCTGTACAGCTCCATCTTCAAGAGCCTCGCCCAGATGGAGCGCGAGATCGTCGAGATGACGGCCGGGCTCCACCACGGCCCGAACGCCACGGGTTCGGTCACGTCGGGCGGCTCGGAATCCATCCTCATGGGGGTGAAGATCGCCCGGGACCGGGCGCGCGACCTCCACCCCGAGATCACGAAGCCCGAGATGATCGTTCCGTTCTCGGCGCACCCGGCGTTCACGAAGGGCGCCCAGTACTTCGACCTGAAGGTTGTCGAAGCGCCGCTGCTTGCGGACCTCCAGCTGGACGTGGAGGCCTACAAGCGCCTCATCGGGCCGAACACGGTGCTCATGGTGGGATCGGCCCCCAGCTTCACGCTGGGCATGATCGACCCCATCATCGAACTGGCACCGCTCGCTCTTGAGCGCAACATCAACTTCCACGTGGACTCGTGCATCGGCGGCTACTTCCTGCCGTTCGTGGAGAAGCTGGGCTACCCCATCCCGATCTTCGACTTCCGCGTCCCGGGCGTCACGACGATCTCCGCGGACCTGCACAAGTTCGGCTACACGGCGAAGGGAGCGTCCACGATCCTGTCGCGGGATCCGGACATCTTCAAGTACCAGGTGTTCAAGTTCGGTGCGCCGCCGCGCCCGTCTGACTGGTACGTCACGCCATCCGCCACCGGCACTCGGCCGGGAGGAGCCATGGCAGCGGCCTGGGCCGTGCTCCAGTACCTCGGCGAAGACGGCTACCTGCGGCTCGTCGGCCAGGCGATGCGCTACATCCAGCGGTTCTTCGACGGGATCAACGCGATCCCCGGCCTGACCGTGATGGGCACGCCGGCGATGACGGTCTTCGGGTACACGTCCACGGACCCGAAACTGGACATCTTCGCGATCGCCGACGGCCTGGAGGCGCGCGGCTGGCTGGTCTCGCGCGACGAGTACCCGATCAACGCGATCCGCTTCATGCAGTCGCCGGGCCACGAGCCCTACATCGACCGCTACCTCGCCGACCTTCGCGAGGTCGCCGAGCTGGCCCGCCGGGGCGAGATCGTCAGCAAGGGCGGTCGCGCCCAGTACAGCTGACGCGGTTCGGGTTCGGGTCGGCCGCGGCACGGAACCGCCGCGACACGCCTCAGCCGAGCGTCGGGCGAGTCATCTCCTCGGGCCGGACCCAGCCGTCGAACTCGACGTCGGTCACGAAGCCGGACGCAACGGCAGCTTCGCGCAGCGATGAGCCGTCGTGGTGAGCCGTCTTGGCGATCGCCGCCGCCTTGTCGTAGCCGATGTGCGGCGCCAGCGCCGTGACGAGCATGAGCGATGACGCGACGTGGTCCGCGATCCGGGTGGCATCCGCCTGCAGTCCCTCGACGCAGAACTCGCGGAAGGACCGGCAACCGTCCGTGAGCAGCTCGATGCCATGGAGCAAGTCGTACGCGATCAGTGGCTAGAACACGTTCAGCTCGAAGTTGCCCTGGCTGCCGGCGAAGGCGATCGCCACGTCATAGCCGAACACCTGGATGGCGACCATCGTGAGCATCTCGCTCTGGGTGGGGTTCACCTTGCCCGGCATGATCGACGAGCCCGGCTCGTTCTCGGGCAGGTGCAGTTCGCCCAGGCCGGCGCGCGGCCCCGAGCCCAGCCAGCGAATGTCGTTGGCGATCTTCATCAGGCTGGTGGCAAGTGTCCGCACGGCGCCCGACGCGAACACCGTCGCCTCCTGGCCGGCCAGCGCGGCAAACTTGTTGGGTGCCGAGGTGATGGGCTGGCCCGTCAACTGGGCAATGCGGGCGGCGGCCCGCGCCCCGAACTCCGGGTGCGCGTTGAGGCCCGTGCCGACAGCCGTACCGCCCAGCGCGATCTCGCGCAACCCGGGCAGCACCGCCTCGAGACGCCCGATGTCGCCGTCGAGTTGGGCCACATAGCCGGAGAACTCCTGGCCAAGGGTCAGCGGCACGGCGTCCTGGAGATGCGTCCGCCCGATCTTTACGATGCCGGACCATGCCCGCGCCTTGTCGTCCAGCGCGTCCCGCAGCGCACGAACGGCGGGAATCAGCCGCTCCGAAATCTCGGTGGCGGCGGCCAGGTGCAGCGCGGTGGGGAATGTGTCGTTCGAGGACTGGCTCATGTTCACGTCGTCGTTCGGGTGGACGGGCTTCTTGCCGCCGCGGGCCCCGGTCGCCAGCTCGTTGGCCCGGCCGGCAATCACCTCGTTGACGTTCATGTTCGACTGGGTGCCGGAACCCGTCTGCCAGACGCGCAACGGGAACTCGGCTGCGAGCGTCCCGTTGACCACCTCGGCGGCGGCCCGGACGACCAGGTCGTGCCGGTCTGACGGCAGAAGGCCCAGGTCGTGGTTGACGTCCGCGGCGGCGCGCTTGAGGATCCCGAACGCCGTGATGATCGGGCGAGGCATCGTGTTGCCGCCGATCGCGAAGAAGTGCAGTGAGCGCTGCGTCTGAGCGCCCCAATAGTGTCCGGCCGGGACATCGATGGCCCCCATCGAATCTGTCTCGACGCGGATGGCGAGCTCGGGAGACGTGGTGTCGCGATTGGGCTGGTCGGTCATGGCAGGGCAAGTCTAGAGCCTCTTTCCTGCGCTAGACTTCCCCACGATGTCGCTTCGCCCCTGGGATCGGGCGTCCCGGTCTCCCGTACCCGTTTCGAACCGTCGCCGTCCGGAACTGGCTGCCCTGCCGTCCGAATTGCCGTCGGTGGACCAGCTGTTCACGTTTGCCCGTGACGCAGAGCTTCGCTTCGAGACGCTGCGCATGCAGATCGAGGTGCGGGCCATGGGGTCCGCCGGCGAGCAGCGGCAGCTGATCGACGTCATGCTCCGCCACCCGGGCGACGCCCGCGTCACCACCACGGATCCCCAGGGGGGTACGCGCGGCAACTACGCGGTCTGGCTGTCCGATGGCGAGACCGTCCGCACCTTCTCCGGCATGACGAGGGTGGGCACGGATCGGCCGGTGCGCCGGCGTGTACGCGGGCTCGCGAACGGCGATCTTCCGGGCAGCTCCATGGTCTACGAGACACTCACTGACCTCGAAAGGGAGACGCTGCCCGAGACGTTCCTCCACCCGGCGGGGTTCTGCCAGAACGTCCTCGGCACCGGGAGTTGCCGCGTTTCGGGGACCGCGGACCAGAACGGCCGCGAAGTGGTCATCGTCCACTGCGACCATCCACGGTCCGTGGAGGTCAGCGCCGACCGGCCGGATCACCGGCTCGAGGTCTGGTTCGACCGGGACACGGGCGTCATCTCACGGCTGATCGAGACCATCTCCGGGCAGGTGACGCGGGATGCCGTGGTGACCGTGCTTGAGCCGGAGGCACCGCTGCCGCCCAATGCGTTCACGTTCGCGTTCCCGTCCGATGCACGGATGATCTTCTGACCATGGCTCGCGGCCGGCGAGCGCCGGCCCAGCCGGCGCCGCCACTCGCCATCGGCATCGACGTGGGCGGGAGCGGAATCAAGGCCGCCGTTGTGGACGTTGCTCGCGGCGAGCTGGTCAGCGAACGGGTCCGCGTGAGAACGCCCCGGCCGGCGACACCCCAGCGGGTGATCGAGGCGATGCACGGGCTGGTCGTGAAGCTCGCCAAGGCGGTGCAGCTCGATCCAACGACGGCCGTCGGCGTGGGAATCCCGGGCGTCACGATTGACGGGATCGTGCACACGGCTGCGAACATCGATGGCGCGTGGGTGGGATTCGACGCGGCCGCGGCGATCGCCGCGGCCCTTGAGCGCCGCACTGCCGTCGTGAACGACGCGGACGCGGCCGGCGTCGCCGAGATGCGCTTCGGCGCAGGACGCGGCCACGCGGGGACCGTCCTGATCGCGACCCTGGGCACGGGCATCGGCACGGCGCTGTTCCGCAACGGCCTGCTGGTCCCGAACACCGAGTTCGGCCACCTCGAGGTGCGCGGCAAAGACGCGGAGCAGCGGGCCTCGGCAGCCGTCCGCACCCGGCGCGGCCTCAGCTGGGAGAAATGGGCCGTGGAGCTGGACGAATTCCTCCACCGCATGGACGCCCTCGTCTGGCCCGACCTGATCATCCTGGGTGGCGGCGTGAGCAAGGACGGGGAGCGGTTCATCCCGCGCCTGACGGTGCGGCCGCCTGTCGTGGCGGCACGACTCCGAAACGAAGCCGGCATCGTGGGTGCCGCGATGATCGCTGCAGCGATGGCCCCGACGGCGGCCGGCTGAGCAGGGGGCCCTAGTCCGCCCGGACCTCTCGCAAGAGGGCCGACGAGCCCGACAGCACCAGGCTCTCGCCCGGCCGCAGGCGGCGCCCGTCGGGCGGGTTCGCCTGGTATTGCCCGTCCTCCGGCAGGATGGCCAGCGTGAAGACGCCGTCGGCTCGCAATTCCCCCACGGTCCGGCCGTCCAGCTGGCCGCCCGCGACGACCGCGACCTCCTCGAGCGAGAAGGCCTCCTCGCCCGTTGACAGCGCGAGGTCGATGAACTCGGCGAGTTTCGGGCGCAGGGCGAGTTCTGCGATGCGCCGCCCGGCCATCGTGTAGGGCGACACAACGCGGTTCGCGCCGGCCTGCTCCAGCTTCGCTTCGGATCCCGCGGCGTTCGCCCGGCCCAGGATGAACAGGTCCGGCTGGAGCGCGCGCGCCGACAGGACCACGTAGACGTTGTTGGCATCCGAATCGATCGTGGTCACAAGAGCCCGGGCACGGCTGATCCCGGCCGCGATGAGCGTGGCGTCGTCCGTGGCGTCCCCCAGGACCACCAGATGGCCCTCGCGACGCGCCCGCTCCAGCGATTCGCCGTGGATGTCCACGACCACCACCACGTTGCCGCGCTCCACGAGCTGGCGCGCGACCGTGGAGCCAACCCGGCCGTAGCCGCACAGGACGAAATGGTCCCGGAGCTTCGCGATCGAGTCCGCCATGCGTCGCTCCTCTCGCCCGCCACTGGTCAGCTCTTGCACGAACGATTCCACCACGATGCCCACTGTCCCAAAGATGATGCCCACACCGGCCACGGTAAGGGCGCCCGTCCAGGCCCGGCCCGCGTCGTCGAGGTCGCGGACCTCCTTGTAGCCCACCGTCGTGAGGGTGATGACCGTCATGTAGAGCGCATCGCTGAGGGGCCAGTGGAACAGGGCGAGGTACCCGGCGGTCCCCACGCCAAAGACCGATACCACGATGACGAGCCAGGCGGCCACGTGCGACCTCGCCAGGACGCGTGGGATCACGCGGACCCGGAGGCCACGGGAGGAACGTGCAATGCCCGCGCCGCGGATTGCCTCGCGCCCGTCGGTACTCACGAAGCGGATTGTAGGCAGGGAGGGTCGCCTGGCCGTGTGCGTTCCGGAGCGCTCGAACGGACGTGCAACCTATGATCCGGAGATGGATCGAGTGGTCATCGCGGGGCGTGTTGCGATGGGCGACGGTCGCGTCGCCACCATCCGGTGCTGTTCCCCGCCCCTGCCGCGCGACGAGGGCATGGCCCTCACGTGGTTCCTGGAAGGCGCCTTTGGGACCGACGACAAGCCGGATCTCTTCCTGACCCCGGTGGCGAAGGGTCTTCTGGAGGACGTCGCCCGCAACGACTTCGCGTGGGCCGAGGTGGACGGCGAGGTCGTGGCCACGGCCTGGACGATGACGCCTCGAGACGAGCCCCGCCTCGCCACGATGGGCGAGGTGTACACGGACCCGGCATGGCGCGGGCGCGGCCTTGCTCCGGCCGTGTGCGGGGCGCTCCTGGACCGCTTCGACGCGGCCGGTGGGCGGGCGATGTTCCTCGGGACCGGCAACCCATCGGCGGCCCGGATCTATCGGTCGCTCGGTTTCGAGCCATACCCCCGCGGGCTGATGCGCCGCGATTCGGATGGGACGGCGGAGGCGTTCGACGCCGAGTGGTTCGCGCCGTCGGCCGTCTCGGTCCGGCCGGTGACCTGGGGCGACACCCCGCGCCTCGTGATGCTCTATTCCACCCCGAACCCGTGGCTGTCGATCTGCTGGATGCAGGGCCTGTACGCCGCCCCGCACGTGATCAACGACCGCTGCAACTCCCTGGTGAAGAACACGTGGCAGGCAACCCGTCCAGGGGCCTGGTTGGCGATGATCAACGCGCAGGGGGCGGTTGTCGGCTCGGGGCCCATGGAGCCGCTCGGCAACGAGAAGGCCGTCCTGGGGGCCAACGTGGACGTGTTCGTGCACCCGGCCTTCCACGGCGACGTCCGAACGCTGATCGAGGCCATGCTGGCCGAAGGACGGACCATGGGCTGGCGCTGGCTCCGCGCGGAACTGGGCAGCGCGGACGGGGCGAAACGGGCGCTCCTGGAGAGGTTCGGCTTTCGCGAGGTGACGCGGCTGGCGGGTGCGCTCAATATCGCCGGGGTGCCGCAGGACACGCACGTCCTGGCCGTAGATCTCTGAGGGGTTCGCCCGGCGGCCTGGAACCGGACGGCGCAGCTCAGCCGGGCCCGTGGCCCTCAGCCCGGCAGCTGCGGCGTCGTCGGCAGCAGGTCGGGTCGCCGGAGGCGGATCCAGTCGCGGATCGCCCACTTGCTCGTGAGGAACGCGACCTCGCCCCACGGAATCTCGGCCGGTGGGAATGCGACGATCTCCTGCGCCTCGGGGTTGATCCGGAACTCGCCCGCCACCACGTGCGCCTCGAACGCGATGACCACCACGGCCGCCTCGAGCCGCGAGTACAGCCCCACGATCTCGCCCGGCCGGACCACCAGACCGGTTTCCTCGTACGTCTCCCGGATGGCAGCCTCGCTCACCGTCTCATCAACCTCCAGGAACCCACCCGGCTGGGCCCACAGCCCGCGCCCGGGCTCGAACCCCCGTCGCAGGAGCACGACCCGTCCGTCGTCCGTGATGGGGATCGCTGTGACGACAGGCCTCGGGTTCACGTAGGCGATGAAGCCACAGGACGGGCATGCGAGCCGTTCGCGGTCCTCGCCGGGCACCAGGCCGAACGCGAGGCCGCTGCCGCAGCGCGAGCAGTAGTTGAGGCTGGCGGCCACCCAGTCCGGCGTCCCCAGCCGCGACGAGATCTGCGTGGATCGTCCGTCCGGCCCGCGTCCGTATTGGCCGAGAGCCGGATGGTCGAACGGCCGCTCGTGCGTCACGCGACAAGAACCAGGCCGATGGCGCCGACGGCGAGCGCGATGAGGACCGCCGTCATGACGACCCACGCGAGCCGGAACAGGCCCCGGCCCGGATTGACCGGCATCCACGCCCACGCCGACCGCCAGATGCGCAGTCCCGCATCGGCCGTGGTGACGATGAGGATGGGCCCGCCGATCAGGACGCACAGCTTCACGATGGGGCTCCCGAAGCCACTGCCCAACTCCAGGGCCGAGATCGCGATGAACCCGCAGAAGAGCACGACCACCGAGAGGTTGATGTAGTGCGGCTGCAACGGCGTCGGGCGCGCTTCCGGGACCGACCGCGGGGGCAGGCCGGCCAGGCTCGGCGGCAGCACCGGCACCCGCGGGGCCTGCCGGTCCAGGACCGGCATCCCCGGGAGGTGTCGATCGTCGTCCATGGGTGCCGAGTGTACGTCCGGCCGATCCGGGTGCCCGCGCGGCGTCGTGCGCCGACCGGCGTCCTACCCCGTCTCGCCGGCGTTGGATGGATCGGCCAGGACCACCTCTCGCATGGCAGCGCGACGGGCCGCCAGCCGCGCACGGATGCCCTCGTCGTGCAGCGCGAGAATCTGCGCCGCCAGGAGGGCCGCATTCTCGGCGTTGCCGATGGCCACGGTTGCCACCGGCACCCCGCGCGGCATCTGGACGATGGAGAGCAGCGAATCAAGTCCGCCCAGGTGTTCGGTGGGCATCGGCACCCCGATGACCGGCAGCAGCGTCTTGGACGCGAGCATCCCGGGCAGGTGGGCTGCGCCGCCCGCTCCGGCGACGATCACCTCGATCCCCCGCGCCGCGGCCCCCTCGGCGTACCGGAACAGCAGGTCCGGCGAGCGGTGGGCGGACACGACCCGCAGTTCGTTCGGGATCTCGAGCTCGGCCAGGACCTGGGCCGCCTTCTCGAGGACCGGGAAGTCCGACCGGCTGCCGCCGACGATGCCGACACGGGGCGCGGGCGCCGCGCGCTTCGTCATGCAGGGTCCTCCGCCCAGGTGACGCTGGCCGCAGCCGCGCGCGCCCGCCGGAGTGCCTCGCCCGTGCTGTCGGCCACTGCTGTCACGTGGCCCATTTTGCGACGCTCGAAGACGCGCCGCTTGTCGTACAGGTGAAGCGAGACGCCCGGGTCCCGCAGCGCCCGCTCCACGCCACGCACGCGCGCGGAACGCTCCGAGCCGCTGCCGAGGAGGTTCACCATCGCCGCGCCCGACGCGGTCATCTCGACCGAGCCAAGCGGCAGGCCGCAGATCGCCCGGATATGTTGCTCGAACTGGCTGGTTCGGGCGCCCTCGACCGTCCAATGGCCGCTGTTGTGCACGCGCGGCGCCAGCTCGTTGACCGCGAGGCTGCCGCCGGGCAGCTGGAACATCTCGATCGTCACGACACCCACGGCATCCAGGGCCGTCGCAATCCTGTCGGCAAGGGCGAACGCCGCCGACACCATGACCCGCGGCCCGGGCGCGGGAGCGACGCTCTCGACGAGAATGCCGGCATCGTGGCGGTTGCGGACCACCGGGTACGGGGCATTCCGCCCCGCGAGGTCGCGCGCGATCACGACCGAAATCTCCTGTTCGAAGGCGAGTTCGCGCTCCAGGAGCAGGCCCGAACCGGCGCGCGCCTCGAGGGCCGCCCAGGCCCCGTCCAACTCCCCTGCGTCGGCGATCCGCACCTGGCTGCGCCCGTCGTAGCCGCCGAGCGAGGCCTTCAGCCGGAGCGGATAGCCGAGGTCCGCCGCGCCGGCACGCAGGTCGGCCGGCGTGCGGACCTCGCACCACTCCGCGGTGGGGCTGCCCAGTGGCGGGAGTAAGCGCCGCTCCGGGAGGCGGTCCTGCGTCATGAGCAGCGTGAAGAGGCCGGGCCGAACCGGTCGAACGTTGTCGACGGCGCGAACGGCATCCGCGGAAACGTGCTCCAGCTCGTACGTGACGACGTCGCTGCGGTCGGCGAGGCGGAGCGCGGCATCGACGTCGTCATAGCGGCCCGTGATCTGCTCGTCCGCAACAGCAGCCGCGGGACACGACGGGTCCGGGTCGAGGATCGCGATCCGATAGCCCATCGCTCGTGCGGCCAGTGCGAGCATTCGCCCGAGCTGGCCCCCACCGAGGATGCCGATGGTGGCACCGGGCAGGATCGCCGGCTCGGCGGCGCCGGCGGTCTCCAGGACGCCGCGGATGAAGGCCGTCTTCCGGAACGAGTACTGGAGGCTTGAGGGCGCCCCTTCCGTCACGATCTCGCGCTTCAGGGCCGCGTACCGCTCCCGAAGGTCCAGGTCCGCCCGAAGCGCATCGCGGAAGACGACCTGTCGCTGCCACTCCCCCGCCTCCGGGATGACGTGGAGGTGGATCGGGAAGACCTCGCCGTCTTCGTCCAGCCCACCGACGAGCAGCGGGCGCGAGTCGGGGAACGCCGCGGCGCCCCGCGTCCGCTGGAACCCGAGCCGGAGCAGCAGGCGCTCGATGGCCGGCACGTCCGCGGGGTCCGTCGGGTGGATCCCGAGGTCCACGACGCCCTTGCCGGGGAGATCGGGCACGGCCGTGGAGCCGATGTGGACGACTTCGAGGTCGGGGCGCTCCGCGCGCAGGAGGGCATCGACGCGGCGGGCCACGCCCACTGCGCGCGGCTCTGCCTCACGCACAGTGAGCGGTCGCTCGGGATAGGGGCCGATCGGCGGAGGCAACACCTTGCGAAGTCTAGAGACGATCGGGGTTCATCGCCGCGGGGCGCCTGGTCCAGCGGAGCAGGTCAACGCTCACGCCACTGCCCCATTGACGTGCGGCGGCACGTCTGACACACTGGCAGTGACATGAGTGACATGCTGGCAGTCCCGGAGGCCGCCGCTTCCCTCGGCGTGAGCGAGCGCACGATCTGGCGGTGGCTCCAATCCGGCCGCCTCTCGGCTCAGCGTTCCGGTGGACGCGTCCTGGTCCAGATGCCGGCTGCTCAGCCTGGACACGCCATCAGGGAAGCGCGGGCGGCCTACAGTTCGCCCAATCTCGCCTGGCTTGACGAGCTCCAGCCCGGACCGTGGCCCTACACAGCGGAGAACCTCGAGAAGCGCAAAGCGATCCGCCAGGCCAGGCGGCGTCGGGCAGCCGAGCATATGGACCTGCTCGCTCGCGAATCGCGGCCGGATCCAGACGGACTGACGGGCGTTGACTACATCCGTGAGCTCCGCGGACCCATCGGGCCGGACATCGATGATGACGGTTGAGCGCACGGACCCATGAGGCCGGTGATCGTGGACACCAGCGTGACGGTTTCATGGATGCTTGCCGACGAGCCGTTGCATGTTCGAGCGATCGCGCTGCGTGATCAGATCGTTGCCGGATTGATCGAGCCGGTCGTCGCGTCGCACCACAGTTTTGAGGTCCGGCACGCGCTTGTGCGGGCAGCCCAACGGAGCCGCTGCTCATGGCCAGCAATCCCGGGCTACCTGGGTGACCTTGACGAGATAGATATGGGGGTCGCGTCCGGCGAAGTCTCCGACGTCCTCACGCTGGCACTGTGCCAGGACCTCCGGCTCACCTGGGGAGACAGCCAGTGGGTCGCGCTGGCAATGCGCCTCGGCTACCCGCTCGTGACGGCGGATCTGCGGCTGGTTCGTGCGGTGCCACCGGAGATTGCCTGGGTCCAGTCACTGGGCGACATGCCGCAGTAACGGGCGGCGCTACGATCGCCCGGTGAATCCCCGGACGCCCCTCATCATCGACGTCGACACCGGCATCGACGATTCGCTCGCGCTGCTCTACGCCTGCGCGTCGCCCGAGGCCGAGATCGTCGCGGTGACCTGTGTCGCCGGGAACGTCGATGCGCAACAGGTCGCCGTCAACACGCGTGCCGTGCTGGAACTGGCCGGCCGCACGGACATCGAGGTCGCCCTGGGCCGCGAGATGCCGCTGGTCCGGCCGCTCCTCACAACGCCGGAAACGCATGGCCCGTGCGGGATCGGCTATGCGGCTCTCCCCGCTCCGACGATGCCATTGTCCGGCCGCCACGCGTCCGACCTGTTCATCGAGGAGGCCCGGCGGCGCCCGGGGGAGATCACGCTTGTCGCACTGGGCCCGCTCACCAACGTGGCCGTGGCCGTCCTCCGCGAGCCGGAACTCCCACGCCTCCTGCGGCGACTCGTGATCATGGGCGGCGCCTACCGTTCGCCGGGCAACACCGCGCCCACCACGGAGTGGAACATCTCCTCGGACCCCGACGCGGCGAAAGTGGTCTTCACCGCGTTTGGGGGTGGGGACGGCGTCCGTCGCCCGCTCGCGATGGGCCTCGATGTCACGGAGCGCGCGAAGTTCACCCCGGACCACATGGTCCGGCTGGCTCGTCGCGCCGGGAGCCGGCCAAACGACGCACTGCTCGCCGGCGAAGAGGTGCGACCCTTCGGGGCCGAGCCCCGGTCCGTGGCCTCCAAGGCGATCGTCCGCTTCATCGCGGATTCCCTGCGTTTCTACATGGAGTTCCACAGCCGGTACGACGGCTTCTACGGTGCGTTCATCCACGACCCGCTGGTGCTTGCGACGGCCCTCGACCCCAGCCTCGTGCGGACAGAAGCGCTACCGTGGACGTGGAACTGGGTGGCACGCTGACCACCGGCGAGACCGTCACGGACTGGCGTCGCACGTGGGGCCGGCCGCCGAACGTGGACGTCGCCGTCACCGCGGACGCGGACCGGTTTCTCGAGGAGTTCATCGAGCGTGTCGGGGCTCTGGCGGCCGCCCGCCCGTAGGTCGCCGCGGGCCAGCGGCGGGGGGCTGGCGTCGAGGGCCGGCGGCGCGTCCGTAGGTCGCCGGAGGCTGGCGGCGAGGGCAGCCGGCGTGGCAATCTGGACGACGCGACGGCCGCACGGCCGTACCGGGCCCGGCTCGGGCCGCTGGAGGACGATTCATGGACTGGCTGTCCCGGCAGTTCAGCACGCGCGTCATCGTCTTGATGCCCGTCGCGATCGCGATCAACATCGTCCTGGGCTACACGGTGCAGACCGTCCTGAAGCTGCCCATCTACCTCGATTCGATCGGCACGATCCTCGTGGGCGTGCTCGCCGGTCCTCTCGCGGGTGCGCTGACCGGCATCCTGTCCAACCTGATCTGGCAGTACGCGCCGGGCATCGGCGGCGGCACCATCGGCCCATTCGCGGTGGTCGCCGGCGTGATCGGCCTGCTCGCCGGGCTGTCGGGCTACGTGGGCGTCTTCCGCCGCCGTCCGGCCACCGGCCTCAACCTGTGGCTTCCCGTCGCGGTGGCCGTGGTGATCATCCTGTTCCTCGCCTCGCGCATCTACAACAACCCGGCGTACAACGACCCGGCGTTTTTCGTGTCGTGGTACTCCACGGCGATCCTCGCGATCGCCATCATCGTGAGTGCCGCCGTGGCCGTCGCGGCCTCGATGCGGCGCGACGCCGCCCCCGCATGGGTCGCCGTCGCCGGCGCGGTGACCGGGATCGTGGCTGCGATCCTCTCGGCGCCCATCGCCGCCTACGTGTTCGGCGGCGTGACCGGCGGCGGCACGGACGTCATCGTGGCGGCGCTTCGCCAGGGCGGGTCGGATGTCCTGAACGCGTCACTGGGGCAGGGCTTCTTCAGCGATCCCATCGACAAGGTCATCACGAGCTTCGTGGTGTACGTCGTGCTGGCGGGCCTCTCGGTGCGCCTGATCGCACGCTTCCCGCTCGGCGAGCGCAGCATCGGGACGAACAAGGCGTGATCCAATCAGCGGTGGAACCGTCCTGAGCAAGTCCCGCGCCGCGGAGGGCGCGGCGGCCGACCGAGTCCCGGAGTACGTCACCCGGGCACCCTCGGGGCACTACGTCGGGCTGAACCCCACCACGAAGTTCGTGATCGCCGTCGCGGAGGCGGGCTTCGCGTTCCTCGTCCGCGGCTGGACCGGGCCGCTCGTCGTCCTTGCCCTCGTCCTGGCAACCGCACTTGTGGCGGGGGTGTGGCGGCGGACGCTGCCGTTCGTCCTCGCGACGCTTCCCCTCGTGCTCTCGATCTTGCTCATCAACACGTTCCTGTTCCCCGGGGCAACGGACCAGATCGGGTCGGTCGGCCCGCTCACGGCGACGTGGACCGGGCTGGTTGCAGCGCTCCAGGCAACCCTCCGCGTCGTGGCATTCGCCCTGTCTGTCGCGGTCTTC
>JANPDJ010000063.1:0-33319 GCA_031431395.1 Chloroflexota bacterium
ATTTCATCAAGACCGGCGGCGGGGCCATGGATACCGTCCGTGCAACGCGCGCGGCGACGGACGAGGCGCTGGTGGACCTCGTGCTCCTCCGCCTGCGACGCATCGCGGAGTGGGGCACCACCACCGCCGAGGTGAAGACCGGCTATGGACTGACCATCGACGAGGAGATCCGGCACCTGCGCGTGCTCAAGGCGGTCGCGCCCCGGTCCCCGATCCGGGTGGTCCCCACCGCGCTGCCGGCGCACTTCCACCCGCCCGACCCGGGCATGTCCGTCGAGACGTACATCGACGAGATCTGCTCGCGGCTCATCCCGATCGCGGCCCGCGAAGGCCTCGCGACGTCCGTGGACGTCTTCCATGACCCAACCGCCTATTCCGCCACGCAGGTGCGCAGGATCATCCGCACGGCGAACGAGCACGGGCTTGCCGGCCGCATTCATGCGGACCAGCTGGTCGACGACGGTGGTGCTGCCCTTGCGGCCGAGCTCGGCTGCCTCTCGGCCGACCACCTTGGGCACATCTCGCCCGAGGGGATCGCGGCCCTTGCCCGGTCGGACACCGTCGGCGTCCTGATTCCCGGCAGCCTCTTCTTCGTCCCGGGCGAGAAGGCGGCACCCGTGCGGGCGATGATCGATGCAGGCGTTGCGATCGGCGTCTCCACCGACTACACGCCCGGCACCTCGCCGATCGTCGCGATGCCCGTCGCACTGACACTGGCCATGGTCCTGCTGAAGCTGTCCGTCGCCGAGGCGCTGGCCGCGGCCACCATCAACGGCGCCTTCGCTCTCGGCATCGGCGGCCGGGTGGGCAGCCTGGAGCCCGGCAAGCAGGCGGACCTGGTGATCTGCGAGGCCCGCGACTACCGCGAGATCCCGTATCGCGTCGGCGAGAACCTGGTGCGCCGGGTGCTGGCCGGCGGCCGGACCATCGTCGAGCGGCCGGCCGTCGGGCCGATCTAGGGGAATCAACGCTGCGGGTTCATGCGATTCTCGTGGCGAATCCGATGCGCCTGTTGACCTTCACGGAACCTTGGGAGTGACGCGATGACGTTTCGACGGATGCGCGATGCAACGCGCGAAGAGTGGGTGGAGATCGAGCGGCTCGAGGCCGCCCTGTACGACCCCGCAGAGGGTGCCCTCGCCCTGTTGGAGGCGCTCCGCGAGGCACCGCTGGCCGGCCACCCCGTCAACGGGTATGAGCACTCGCTCCAGGCGGCCACCCGCGCCCTGCGAGCGGGGGAGCCGGAAGACCTGATCGTGGCGTGCCTGTTGCACGACACGGCCGTGGGGATCGCGCCGGCCAACCACGGCCAGGTGGCCGCGGAGATGCTGCGGCCCTACGTGAGCGACGAGACCTACTGGGTGATCAAGCACCACGGCATCGTCCAGAAGCTGTCGATGGTGAACCACCCCTATTGGGGCTCCGGTGTTGCCGAGGAGCTGGTGGGGCCCCTGCGGTCGAACCCGCACTTCGAGCGGACGAAGCAGTTCTGCGCCGACTACGACGGGGCCTCGTTCGACCCGGATTACGACACGCTGCCGATCGAGGCCTTCGCACTGCAGATCACGGCGGTCTTCTCGCGCGAGGCGTTCCGGCCGGCCTGACGTTCAGACCACGGTGCGGCGGCCGAGTTCGGAAGCGCCGGCGGTGCGACGAGGGGGTCCCATGACGCAGGGCAGGTCCCGGGTCGGCAAGGTGCAGACAGTGCGCGGGCTCGTTGAACCCGCGGCGCTGGGGCGCGTGATGGCGCACGAGCACCTGCTCATCGACCTGCGGGGCATCTTGGTCCCACCGCCGCCTGAGCTCGGCGCGGACTGGGCCCAGCGGCCGGTTTCCCTGGACATCCGGGCGGACCTCGTCCACCACCCGCAGACGAATCTCGACGACCTCGTGCTCGATGACGAGGCCGCGGTCATCGGCGAACTGCGCCGATACCGGGAGGCCGGCGGCGGGACGATCGTAGATGCGACGCCCATCGGGATCGGCCGCGACCCGCTGGCCCTGCGGCGCATCTCCGAGGCGTCCGGTGTGCACGTCACCATGGGCACAGGCTGGTACGTGCATGGCTGCCACCCCCCGGAGGTCGAGGAGTGGACGGAGGACCGCCTGGCGGATCTCATGGTGGGCGAGATCGAGGACGGTGTCGCCGACACCGGGGTCCACGCCGGCCATATCGGGGAGATCGGCTGCGAGACACCCACGGACCGGGAGCGCAAGGTGCTGCGCGCCGCCGCACAGGCGCAGGGCCGGACCGGGGCCATGCTCCTGATCCACCAGGGCTGGAAGCCAGGCGACCAGGAGACCCAGCACCGGCTCCTCGACACGGTGGAGGCTTCCGGCGGCGACGTGCGGCGGATCGTGCTCGCGCACATGGACCGGACCGGGGCGGATCCCGGACTCCAGGCAAGCCTGCTGCAGCGCGGCGTGACGATCGAGTACGACATCTTCGGCTACGAGGTCAGCCGCGCCGGCGCGTGGGACCGCGAGGTGCCCTCGGACATCCGCCGGATCCTGGACTTCCGGCGGCTGATCGAATCGGGCTTCCGCGACCAGCTGGTCATGGCACAGGACATCTGCTTCAAGACGATGCAGTCGGCCTATGGCGGCGTGGGCTACTCGCATATCCTGCGGCGGCTGCTGCCAGGTTTCCGGGCTCTTGGTGTTTCCGACGATGATCTTCACGCCATCCTGGTGGCCAACCCGATGCGCCTGTTGGCCTTCACCGAGCCAGCGGCATGACCAGATGATGTCCCAAACCAGGGAGGATGAGCCAATGCAGCAGCCAGATGGCCGGCCGCTTCCGATGCACGCCGAGGTTGTCGTCGTCGGGGCCGGGGTCCTGGGCTCCGCGACCGCGTTCCATCTCGCCGGGATCGGCCGGGATGTCGTCCAGCTTGAGCGAGGTCCGCTGGCCTCGGAGGCCTCCAGCCAGGGTGCCGGCTTCCTGTGCTCCTACCGGCCCCGGCGGTCGTCCGCCCAGATCCTCCAGTACTCAACCAAGTTCTATCACCGGTTCCGGCAGGAGACGGGCTTCGACGTCGACCTCCATCCGACCGGCGCCGTTCGCGTGGCGCTCGGGGAACGGTGGCTGGACGAGCTGCGCACCGAGGCCGCGACGGGCCAGTCCATCGGCGTGGAGACGCACGAGCTGACGGCGCGCGAGGTTGTCGTGATGCTGCCGGGCCTCGAGATGGGCGCCGCGATCGGCGGGCTCTTCACGCCCGGGGAGGGCTACGTCACGTCCACGCGTGATGCGGCCGTGGGCTTCGCGCGTGCCGCCGCACGCAGGGGAGCTGACGTCCGGACGTACGAGGAAGTAGCGTCCGTGGTGCCGCTGGCGGGCGGCGGCTTCGAGGTGGTCGCGACGTCCGGGCGGATCCGGGCGGAGACGGTGGTCCTCGCTGCGAACGCCGGACTGTGGCCGCTGTTGCGGCGCCTGGGCATGCGGCTCGCGGCCTATCCCATCCATCACCAGCTGGCGGTCTACGACATCCCGGCGGGCGTGGACCCTGGCCTGCCCACCGTTCGGATCGTGGAGCGCGACTTGTACCTGCGGCACGAGGCCGGGGGACTGCTCGTCGGCGGAGTGGGGGCGCATCCGTCCAGCCCTCCGGTCGATTCGCCGGATGCCGCCTTCGACCTGGCGTCCGTCGTGACAGACCACGCGCGGCTCGAGGCGGCCCGGCAGCGGGCCGCGGCGTTCGTCCCCGCGATCGAGCACGCGATGTGCATCCGGGAGCAGCGCGGCCTGCTCGTGGTTGCGCCGGACCTGGAGCCGATGCTCGGCGAGATCCTGCCGCGGCTCTTCGTCGCGACCGCCGACCTGCGGGGCATCCAGTCCGCGCCGGGCCTGGGGCTGATGCTCGCGCAGCTGATCGCGACCGGCGAGAGCGAATGGGATTCGCGGGCCTATCGCCCGGACCGGTTCAGCGACCTCGCCGGCCATCCAATCCGGGTGCGCGAGGCGGCCGTGAACGGGATCCGGTCCCTGTTCGGCGAAGAGGCGGCCCGACCAGCCTGACCCGCCTGGGGCGGGCGCCTGTGCCCGGCGATGTCGGGCAGTGCCGCCGCCAGCGCGCCTGTCAGGGATGCGGCGAACGTCGCGGTGAGGTGGTGGTTGTCGCGGTAGATGATCATCCCGTTCAGGACCACGGGGCAGCTATCCCACGGGCAGATCCGCGAGGACAGGTCCACCACGGTCGCGCCCAAGATCCTGGCGGCCGTGGTCTCCATGATCCGGTGACGCGGCAGGAAGGCAGCGGCGCGCGGGACCTCGCACGCCCGCACGTCCGCAAGGTGGGCGGAGATGCAGCCGGGCACGTCGGACGGGAAGCGCGGCGTGTCCACCAGGATCGCGATGCGGCCGGGAACCTGCGCAAGGACGCGGGCCAGTGCCTGGCCCTGCCGGACCGGGTCGTCGTCGGCCGCGTTGATCACCTTGGGGAACCGCGACACGCCCACGATCACGAGCTGCGGCGACAGCGCCTGCAGCCGCTGGACTACCAGCTGACGCCAGGCCGGGCATTCCGTGTACTCGCGCTTGAGGAACGCCGAGTAGATCGCGATGTCCATGAAGCGGCAGTCGTATTTCGTGAAGGTGACCAGGCGCCAGCCCCGCTCCAAAGCGATCCGCTCCACCGCCGGGAACCACTGGGAGGTATGCGAATCGCCCACGAGCGCCACGGTGATTGCACTCGCCGGGTCGCCGAAGGTGCAGTCCAGCGGCCGGATCTGCGCTGGCTGGAGGTTGCAGTTGTTCCGGACCAGGAGTTCGGTGTCGTCGCGGGCCTGGGCGAGCGCCGGTCGCACGTCCGGCGGGAGCGGCTGAGGCCCGTCGGGCTGTGGCGGGATCGTGGGCAGCGGCGTCGGGGACGGAGCCCAAGGTGACGCCGGAGGGGCCGAAGCGCCCGAAGGAAGCGGACTGCCGGCGGGAGCCGAAGCCCCAGGGCGTGCGCTCGCCTCCGACCAGATGGCCCCCGGCGATCGCGGCGCCGGTGATGCCGGGGTCGCGGTGCCCGTCGAGCCGCGCGAGGGAGCTGCCGAGGTTCCCGGGCCGGCCGAGGCCGGGGCGGCGGCCGTGTCCGCCGTTGGAGCCGGGGTCGCGGGTACAGCGGCCGTGCCGCCGTCGGTCACCGGAACGGAGGCGTAGGCGTCCAGCGTCTGGTTCGCGTTGGCCATCACCAGGCCGCCGGCCAGCACCGTGACCGCGATCGTGATGCCGGCAAGCGCGAGCGTCCGGTTCGGGGCCCACGCGAATCGCCGACCCCGATGGAAGGGGAGTTCCACGAAACGATAGGACGCGTATCCCGAGACCACGGATGCCAGAGCGAGACCGGCTCGCATGTCGGCCGGCAGTTGATCGCCGATCGCCAGGCCAACGGCCGGCAGCACCAGGATGGGCCAGTGGACGAGGTACAGCGAGTAGCTGATCCGGCCGAAGAACCGCAGCAGCGGCGACCCCAGGATCAGGCCCGCTCCCAAGCGAGCCGCAGAGCCCAGGATCACGGCCGCCGCGCCGAAGGACGGAAGGAGGGCGGCCGTGCCCGGGTACGCCGTCGCCGGATCCACGAGGACGCCAGCGACGAGGATCGCACCGAACCCAAGCCAGGAGACGGGCGCGAGGATCGCGGACCGAACCCGCCCGGAGAGGCCGGTGACGGCGAGCAGGCCTCCCAGCGCAAGCTGCCATGCCCGGGTCGGCAGCGAGTAGAAGGCCCAACCAGGGGCCGACTGCGTCAGCGCGAACGCCGCGACGTACGAGCCGAACAGGATGAGCAGGAGCGCCAGACCGGCCCCCACCCGCGGTTGGCCGAAGCGAACCGCGACGATCAGCAGCGCCGGCCAGACCAGGTAGAACTGCTCCTCCACGCCCAGGGACCAGTAGTGGAGGAGCGGCGACGGAGCACCCGCGTGCGCGAAGTAGTCCATCTCCTGGGCGGCAAACCGGATGTTTCCCGCAGACAGGGCGGACGCGATGCCGTCCGCGGCCACGCGGACCAGGTCGAGGGGCGTCAGGAAGATCACGGAGGCGGCGAGCGTGATCACCAGGACCACCGCGGACGCCGGGAGGATGCGCCGCGCACGACGGGCGTAGAACGCCCGCAGGTCCACCCGGCCATGCTGCTCCACCTCGCGGATGAACAGGCCGGTGATCAGGAAGCCGGACAGGACGAAGAACACGTCCACGCCCACGAACCCGCCACCCAGGCCCGGCACGCCGGCATGGAACGCGAGCACGAGGAGGATCGCAACGCCCCGAAGGCCTTCGAGGTCCGGCCGGAATCCCTGTGTGGACGCGGGCACCGGCTGCTGCGCCGGCGACCCGGTCGCCGCAGGAACCGGTGTACGCGGTGGGTCGGCGCTCGGGGCCAGTTCGGCGTCCGCGGCCAGTTCGGCGTCCGCGACCAGTTCGGCGTCCGCGGCCAGTTCGGCGCCGGTGCCGTCGCTCGGGTCGAGTGGGATCACGACGGGACCGTAGCGGGCGACGCCCGCCTGTCAATGGCGAACCAGCCCAGCCCGGGTTCGATCGGTTCCGTCGCCTCGCGCCTTCGGCCGCTGGTGAGGCCGGGTTCAGCCCGCGGCTGGCGCCATCGCAGCGAGTTCGTCCGCGATCCCCTCGGCCCAGGCGTCCACCTCGGCCCAGTCGCGGAAGTCTCCCTCTGGGAGGAGCTTGCGGCCGGCGGGAATCACCCGGATCAGGCCCTCGCGGAACCCCAGCTGGGCGGGGTCGAGGGCACCGAAGAACACGTGGTGATCGCGCGGCTTGACGAGTTCGCTGAGCTGGTCGATTTCCTGCGGCTCGGCAACCTCGCGGAGGTCCCGGCCCTGCGCGTCGGTCTCTTCCGTCCCCAGCGGGCCGCTGCTGAACAGCCAGACCGGGTGCTTCGAGAGGAGCCCCGCGTACTCGCGCACGAACTCCGACGCATCCGGCAGCCAGTGGCCCATGTAGGCAGCGCTGCCGATCACGAACGCGTCGTAGGCGAGGAGATCGGGCTGGCCGCGATGCTCGGGCAGATCCAGCGCCGCGGCGTGGAGCTTCGCCGCGATTCGCTCAGCGATCTGCTTCGTGGCGCCGTGCCGGCTGGCGTACGTGACGAGGATCTTCATGGCGGTGCCTCCCCGGCGGGTGCGCATGTCCAGCGTCCGAAGTCGCGCGGCCCCGGTCCCGTCAACGGCAGGATTGGACGTGGCCAGGCCCGCGGCCAGAGGCATCAGTCACGGAGGACAGCGCCGGGTGGCCTGGGTTGCAGCGTGGGGCTGGTTCGCGTGCCGGCTACCCGTTGGTCCGGGCGGGCACGACCGCGATCGCCTCGACCTCGATCAGGAGATCCGGGAACGCGAGACCCATGACCCGGACGGCCGTTGCGGCTGGTCATGGGTCTGCTGTACTCCATGCGAACGCTGGTCATCTTCTCCCAGAACTCGCGGATCTCGTCGCCCTTGCCCTTGAACACGTCGTACGTGTTGAGCTTGACGATGTCGGCCATCGTGGCCCCGGCCTCGGCCAGGACCGTGGGGATGCTCTCGAACACATCGCTCGTCCGGAGCCTGATGTCGCCAACGCCGATCGTGCGGTGCTCTCCTCGTTCAGGCGGGCAGGGGCCGGTCGCCGGGCGTTGGCCGGATGGCCGGTACCATGCGGGGACGCCGCTCCCATGATCGCGTCGCCCGAGGTTCCATCCCATGCGCATTCTCCGCCCCTTCGCGGCCCTCGGGCTCGTGCTCACGCTGACCCTGGCGATCGCCGGTCCGGCCGCTGCCGCAGACCCGGTCACCCCGCCGACGACCTTGAAGGTCACTTCCTATGTCGCAGGCCGAACGCTCACGTGGACCGCGTTCGATCAGGTCGGCCTGGGCGGGGTCGGGTCGGAGCCGTCCGCGTTCCTGAACGGCGTCAGCGGGGGGGCGATGGGGATCGTGGAGACCGGCCGCGACGCGATCAGCAACGAGGCAGCGAGTTGGGTCTCCACGGACGGCGGCGTGACGTGGCGGGAGCACATCGTCCCGTCGGAGACGAGCTTCGGCCCGGTCGTGGGCCACGGCGGCGTACTCGTCACGACCGGTTCGGGGTTCTACAGTTCCACCGACGGCGCAGTGTGGACATCGGCGCCGACCGGGCCGCACGCGATCCAAATGGTGAAGCTGGCAGCCGGACCGAACGGCTTCGTCGCGTTCGTGCGCAACGGCCGGAGCACCACGACGCGCGTCTGGCTGTCGGCCGGCGGCCGCTCGTGGTCCGTAGCACCCGCCGAGTCGGTCGTCTCGGGGTTCTGCCCGTCGTCGATCGCGGCATCGGGTTCGCGGATCGTCGCGATCGGCGTGGACTGCGCGAAGCATCGGACCGCGAAGGTGCTCGTCTCCACGAATGGCGGCCGAACGTGGGCAGTCGGCTGCGTTCCGTCCGGCCTGCGTGTCACCGGCGAGTTCGTACGCGCGCCGTCGATCTCCTCTGTGGGCGGGCGGTTCCTCGTCACGGGCGCGAACGCGACCCAGACGGCCACCTGGGTCTGGTCCTCCACCGATGGTCGCTCGTGGCGCCATACGAGCTCAATGCCCCGGACGACGGCCGGCTCGTTCACCGTGGACACGATCGTCGGGATCTTCAAGCTGGGCCCGGGCTACCTCGCGATCGGGCACCGCGACATGCCGGCCGACGACGCCGTCCTCGTTTCGTGGCGCTCATCCGACCTCGTCCACTGGACCCGCTTCTCGCCCCCCACCGCGACGTGCGACGCGACGGTCCACATGGTCAATCAGGCGGTCGTCGTGGGTTCCCGGCTCATCGCCGTGGGCAACCCGTGGAGCATCGGCAGCCAGTGCGGCGAAACCTGGATGGCCCGCGTCACGCCCTGATCAACGGTCGTGCGGCCACATGACCACCAGCCGGGCCCGAGGTGTAGCAGGTCATCCAGGAGTGTTCGGTCAGTTGCTGGGCGCAGCTACTCGAGCGGCGAGGGACCGCCGGTGTTGGGACCGACCGCGGACAGCGATACCGAGACCGGCGTCCAGGGCCCGCTGATGGCAGCCTGACAGAGCTTCCGCAGACGATCGCTCGTCTTCGACGGCTGTCGAGGCGATGGTGTGGCCGTGACGCTCTAGCTGCAGCCGCTCGTGCTGCCACAGTTCATGCACTTGTAGCAGCTGCCGTTGCGGATCATGATCGAGCCGCATTCGGCGCAGCTGGGGGCGTCGCCCTGGACGCGGAAGGCGGCGGGGCCGGCGGCACCCAGGTTCATCGTGATCGCCTTCGAAGCGTTGCCGTTGGCATGGCCGTTGCCGTTGCCGTTGGCGTGGCCGTTGGCCAGGACCTCCACAACGGGCAGCGGCACGGAGATGGACGGCGCGCTCGCGGCTGCGGGTGTCGCTGACGTGGCCGCCGGAGCGGCAGGCGCCGCCGAGGCCGACGGGGCGCCGGTCGCAGACCCGGTAGCCGCGGACGTGCTGCCGGCCCAGGCGGAGTGATCTTCGGCGGGCGCGGCCCCGGAACCAGGAGCCGCGCCGCCGGTATCAGCGCGGGCGGGGGAGGAGCTCCCGCCCGCTGGAGAACTGCGCGGAGAGCCATGGTCGGCGGAGGACTCCCCGCCGGAGGCTTCGGCTGCCATGCGCGAGATCGCCGCCGCGTCGAAGGAGAAACCGCCGCCGCCAGAAGACGGGCCGCCATCCGACGAGATCGTCCGGTCCACGAGGCCCAGAACCAGCCGGTCGTCGCCCTCGAGGAACCGCGAGCCCAGCCACCGGAAGATGTAGTCCACGATGGACTTGGCGATGGGGATTTCCTGGTTGGCGGTAAAGCCTGCCGGTTCGAACCGGACGTGCGCGAACTTGTTCACGAGATCGCGCAGCGGCACGCCGTACTGGAGTGCCAGCGACGTCATCGTGGCGAGCGTGTCCATCAGGCCCGAAACCGTGGAGCCTTCCTTGGCCATCTTCAGGAAGATCTCGCCCGGCTGGCCGTCCGGATACAGGCCGACGGTGATGTAGCCCTCGTGGCCGTTGATGTCGAACTTGTGCGTGATCGCCGACCGTTCAGCCGGCAATCGGCGCCGGTAGGGCTTGGGCTCACCTCCCGCACCCTGGACCGGCGCCGACGCCGCGGTGGCCTGCGACGCAATGACTTCGGACACGGCCGACGAGAGCGCCGACGCGTCCGAATCCTTCTTCTTGCCGGTGGACAGCGGCTGGGAGCGCTTGGATCCGTCGCGGTAGATCGCGATGGCCTTCAGCCCCAGGCGCCAGCCCTCGAGGTAGACCTGCTCGATCTCCGCGGCCGTGGCCGCTTCAGGCATGTTCACGGTCTTGCTGATCGCGCCGGACAGGAACGGCTGCGTGGCCGCCATCATCCGGATGTGGCCCATGTAGTGGATGGACCGCTCGCCGTTGACCGGCTTGAAGGCGCAGTCGAAGACGGAGAGGTGCTCCGGCTTGAGCTCCGGAGCGCCCTCGATGGTCTCCCGGGCGTTGATGTACGCGATGATGGCTTCCACCTGGTCCGCGGTGTAGCCCAGCTTGCGCAGCGCGGCCGGCACCGTCCCGTTGACGAGCTTGAGGAAGCCTTCGCCCACGAGCTTCTTGTACTTGATGAGCGCGATGTCCGGCTCGATCCCGGTGGTATCGCAGTCCATCATGAACGCGATGGTGCCAGTGGGCGCCAGGACCGAAATCTGGGCGTTGCGGTAGCCGTGCTCCTTGCCCAGCGTCCACGCCTCATCCCAGGTCTGCTTGGCGCCGGCCAGCAGGTTCGCGGGGACGTTGTCGTCCGTGGGGATCTGGTAGGCAGCGTCGCGATGCTTGGCGATGACGCGAAGGAACGAGGATTCGTTCCTGGGATAGTCCACGAACGGGCCGCCGTGATCGCGGGCCACGATGGCTGACTGGCGATAGCCCTCGCCGGTCATGATCGCGGTGAGCGCCGCCGCGTAGGCCCGCCCGTCGTCCGAGTCGTAGGCGAGGCCGCGGCTCATCAGCAGCGCACCCAGGTTGGCATAGCCCATGCCCAGGGGCCGGTAGCGGTGCGAGTTCTCCTCGATCCGGGGCGTGGGGTAGCCCGCGTTGTCGACGAGGATCTCCTGCGCCGTGATCGTGACGCGGCAGGCGAAGCGGTACGCCTCCACGTCGAACTCGCCGTCCTCGCCCACGAACTTCATGAGGTTCAGCGAGGCGAGGTTGCAGGCCGTGTCGTTGAGGAACATGTACTCGGAGCACGGGTTGGACGCGTAGATCCGGTCCGTGTTCGCGGACGTGTGCCAGTCATTGATGGTGGTGTCGTACTGGATGCCGGGGTCGCCGCAGATCCAGGCGGCGTCCGCCATCTTGTGGAGGATCTCCCGCGCCTTGTACGTGGCGTTGGCCTTGCCGCTGGTCCGCTCGAGCGTCACCCACTCGCCGTCGAGCTCCACGGCGCGCATGAAGTCATCCGTGACGCGCACGGAATGGTTGGCGTTCTGGAAGAAGACAGAGCCGTACGCCTCACCCGTGAAGCTTGGGTCGTAGCCCGCCTCGATCAGCGCCCAGGCCTTCTGTTCCTCGTGGGCCTTGCTGTCGATGAAGTCCAGAACATCCGGATGGTCCGCGTCCAGGATGACCATCTTCGCCGCGCGACGGGTGGTGCCGCCGCTCTTGATGACGCCTGCGAACGCGTCGTAGCCCCGCATGAACGAGACCGGGCCCGAGGCGATCCCGCCGGCCGACATCTTCTCCCGGCTGCCGCGGATGGGCGACAGGTTGACGCCGGCGCCGGAGCCGTACTTGAAGAGCATGGCCTCCGTCTTGGCGAGGTCCATGATCGAGGACATGTCGTCCTGGACGGAGTTGATGAAGCATGCGGAGCACTGCGGCCGTTCCTTGACGCCCACGTTGAACCAGACGGGCGAGTTGAAGGCCATCTTCTGGTGGACCAGGAGATGGGTGAGCTCTGCCTGGAACGCCGCCAGGTCCTCGTCCGTCGCGAAGTAGCGCTGCGTCTCCGCCCAGCCCGCGATGGTGACCACCACGCGGTCGATGAGCTGCTTCACGCTGGTTTCGCGGCCGGGCGTGCCGATGTGGCCGCGGAAGTACTTGCTGACGACGACGTTGGTGGCGAGCTGGCTCCAGAACGCCGGGACCTCCACGTCCCGCTGCTCGAAGACGGTCTTGCCGGACTCATTGCCGATATTGGCGGTCCGGATCTCCCAGGTGATCTCGTCATAGGGGTGAACGCCCGGCCGGGTCCACCGGCGGGGGAACGTGAGGCCACTCACCAGCCTGCCCGAATCGTCCAGCCCGTCGAAGCTCGCCCCGTAGGCGCCCTGGTTGCGCGCCGGGCGCGCCGTGGCATTCGCGCGCTCGGTCACCGCACGTGCCGCCGTGGCGGCCTGGGTCGTTGCTGCGGGCTTGGTTGCGGGCTTGGTTGCGGTCATGGTGGCGGTCTCACTGCGGCGGGTGGTGGGGGATACCGTGGAGGGGGTGCGGGCCGGAGGTGGCAATCCCGGGCCCGAGACGGCTCTGGGCTCGCGGCGTTCGCCGTCCTCCATCACGGGAACGCCTTTGCCGAAGTTCCGGGCCATCGCTCCTCTTCCCCTCCACCTCGAGACCCGGAATGCGGGCCGGTGAACCGATGCCGGGATCCGATTCGCCGAGCCCAGCGCCCGGCTGGTTCCGATGCCTGGCGCCTCGCGCCGTAGCTGCGACGCACCGGTGTACCGCCTCTCGACCAGGGTGCCCCGTGGGAGCGGCTGGGCCGGACGTCCTGGTGTCCGATGGTCCGCGTGCGGGGCCTCTCAGGTCGATCGAGCGATCCCCACACGATAGCGAGGCGGCGGAGGGCAGTCAAGCCATTTCCACAAGATATTGTGGTTCGTGGGGAGCCCGCACCCCTACATCTTGCGATTGTGGACACTCCGTGGAAACAGGCCTCTGCCTTGTGGACAGCCGGATCTGCCCGTGGAGAGCCTGTGGACGAGCCGAGCGTGCGGCAGGACGGCCGGGGCCACATGTGGCTCCCACGGCCGATCGGCGGGGTCCCGAGCGGCCGGGTCAGATGCTATCCCATCGAACGATTGTTCGAAATGTCCGGCGGGTGGGAACGGTTCCACGCGGGCGCTCACATGCCCAGGCCTTGACATGCTCTGTCATCGACGCCCACCTTCGTCAGCCATGCTCCTGGTGACTGTTGCGGCCGCCCGGGGAGCGAATCTCCCCCACCCAGTCGCCCCACGAATGCAAGGCGGTGCACGGGCGGCCGGCGATGGGTCACGAGCCCCGATTCGTGCGTGAGATCGCCGCTACCGGCCCGAGATCACGCCGGAACGGGCGCCCATCGGTCACCCGGCGACTGAGTGATGGAAATCCGCGGCCAGGGCGAGCTGGGCAGGCCGGGCAGGCCGGCAGCGTGGCGGAACCGCGCGGGCGGGGCAGGCCGGGCGGGCAGGTTGGCCGCGTGGCGGAAATCCGCGGCAAGGGCGAGCCGGCCGAGGCCGGGGCAGGTGCTAGTTCAGCCCGCTGTAGGCGTGCAGGCCGCTGAACCAGAGACTGCCGGAGTAGGTCACCAGCACCATCCCGAACCCCACGATGAGCAGCAGCGCGGCCGGTCGGCCAGCCCACGCACGCTGGTTCCGTGCGTGGAGGTAGACCGCGTAGGTCAGCCACGTGACGAGCGCCGCAGTCTCCTTGGGATCCCAGCCCCAGTAGCGCGACCAGGCGATGGAAGCCCACCAGGAGCCCAGGATGATCATTGTCGCGAAGATGGGAAACCCCACGATGACCGCCCGATAGGCGACCTCGTCAAGGACGCGATGCGACGGGAGCCAGGCGAACCGGTCCCGCTTGCCCTGGGCGAGGTAGCCGACACCGGCCGCGAACGATGTCGCGAAGATCCCGTATGCCACCGTGGCCATGCCCACGTGGATCGTGAGGAGCGGAGCGTTGTTGAGCGCCGGGACCAGCGGCTGGATCTCGTTCGGGAGCGTGATCGCGTAGGCGATGAGCCCCAGGGACACGCCCGTGGGGATGAATCCGATGGACTGGATGGGATACCGGCGCGACAGGAGCCAGTAGCCCGTCACGACGGTGAACCCGAACGCGACGCTGTACTCGAACAGGTTGCCCCACGGACCACGGCCAACGAGGACGGCACGCATCGCCATGGAGACGGCGAGGACGGCGATCGCCACGAGAGTGAGGGCGCGGGCGAACGGAGCCGCGGCGCTGCCGGCGTCCCGTCGGCCGGCCGAGTCCGCCCGCCGCTCCACGAATGACCCCGTGGCCACCGCCGCGTAGGCCGGAGTCGGGGCGAACACGAGTGCGGGCAACGTGAGCCGGCGGTTGGCGACCAGCACGGCGTGCGCGACATGTGCGATGAAGGCGAGCGCCACCAGGATCGCCCCGGCATAGAAGAGGATCAGGGACCCGCTGGCCATGGAGATGTCCTTCTTGCGTTCGCGATTCGCGCGGTACCGTGATCGGCCGGCGCCCCCGGTGCCGGCTCGCCGGTCAGGCGATGGCAGCGCCGCCCGGTGGCGGGCCGGCGGGCCGCATCATGCGAGTGCGGGACTCCACCTTCAGCACCAGGCCGCAGTTACCGCACGTCGAGATGACGGATTCGCGACCGATGCCGCACATGGGGCAGATCACCGCGAGTGGCGCGTCATCGCGCTCGCAGCGGGTGACGCCGGGCGGAAAGACCAGCCCGTCGTACGGGCAGTACGGCTCGCCGGGCGGGTAGACGGGGTTGCCCGCGTCATCCAGTGGCGCGGCGCGGGGGCCCTCTTCGATCCGGACGTGGGCACGCGGCTTCGTGACGAAGTACCAGCCCCATACCAGGGCCATGAGGGAGAGGAGGGGGCCAAGGACGCCGAGAACCAGCAACAGCGGTAGCAGGGCGATCAGCGAGCCCCAGTCCGGGACGACGAACTTCTCGATCAGCTGCAGGAGCTGCGTCCAGACCTGGGAGAGATGGTCGGGGATCGTCACGCGCGCATTCTAGCGTCGAGGGCCGGGGCGGGTGGTCTTCGCGAGACGCTTCGGGTTGCCGCGCTTCGTGGTTGCCCCGCGGCCCGGCTGCCAGCCCGGTGCGGGCTCCGCGTCGTCGGTGGCGGCGGGCTCGGGAGCAGGTGGCGGTTTCGGGCGCCCGATGGACGGGGAGAGCAAGCGCGAGCGGTCCAGACGGCCGATGATCCACGCCGTCCCGGCGGTGCGGGCGCCGCGTCGCGTGATCTCGTGCCGAAGGTCGATGTCGTCCGACACGACGAGCAGCCTGGCCGGGTCCACGGCTTCCGAGACCATGCGGGCGAGCATGGTGTCCGCCGACACGTGGCCGCTGTAGCGGATCATCAGGCCCGAGGCGATCCGCGCGCCGTAGAGGCCGGGATCCGGCGGACCGTCAAAGAGCAGTTCGATCCTGACGGGCAACTCGATGACACCGCGAAGGCGTCCGATGAGCGTCGCCGCCGGTGCGGCGGGAGCGCCCCGACGGAGGGCGTGGAGCAGGTTGCTCCCGTCGATGAGGAGGCGCTCGATCCCTTCGAGGGGTTTCACGCGGCTGACCGGTGGTCGGGTGGACATTCTGGGATCGTAGCGCTGCGGGCAGCCTGGCGCCGTTACGATCCATCGATGCTCCTGCTTGTCGATCTTGATGGCGTCGTCTACCGGGGCCTGGACCCTGTCCCGGGGGTGGCGGCGGTGCTTGCCGATCGGGTCGCCCGGGGCGACGACGTCGTCTACGTTACGAACAACTCGATGTTCTACCGGTCGGCGTACGTGACGCGCCTGGAGGGCATGGGTGCGCCGGTCTCGGCGGACCGCGTGGTCACTTCAGCGCGCGCAACGGCGCTCTACCTTCGCGAGCACGAGCCTGACGTTCGTCGCGTGCTGGTCGTGGGGGCCAGCGGCCTGGAGCGCGAGATGCGCGACGTCGGCCTTGAGGTGGTTGCCGCGGCGCACGCGGCCACCCGCTCCGCGCGCGAGGCGATCGACGGGTTCACGGCTGCCGGGAGGCCGGACGCCGTCGTGGTCGGTCTCGACCCCCAGCTCACGTATGGCCGCGTCGCGGTGGCCGCCGACGCCATCCGGGCCGGGTCGCGGTTCATTGCGACGAACCGCGACCCGAACTACCCCTCCGAGCGCGGATTGCTCCCGGGCGCCGGGTCCGTCGTGGCGGCAATCGAGGTGGCCTGCGGCCGGAGGCCGGACGCCGAGATCGGCAAGCCGGGCCCACTGCTCCTCGAAGAAGCGGCGCGGGCCGTCGGCCGGACGGCGGGCGAAGCCGTGATGATCGGCGACGCGCTGACGGACATCGCTGCCGCTCGCGCGGTGGGCGCCCGCAGCGTCCTCATCCTGACCGGCGTGACGTCGCCGGAGCGCGCGCGCCAGTTGGCCGCCGACGAGCAACCCACCGTTGTCGCCGCCGATGCCGAGGGGCTCGCCCGCGCGCTGGAGCGCCTGGGCGCCGGCTGATCCGGGCCGGGACGGCCTGGCCGATTCGGCGCCGCCGGGGAGGTGGCCTCTCAGCCGACCTGGGCCGCGCCGCCGCGGAGTTCGGGACGGGCTGCCACCCATGCGTCGAACGCGGCCCTGAGAGGCGCGAGGTCCGCATCAGCGGCGAACGCGACGTCGAGCGCGTGACGGTTGATCGCCCATAGCTCTTCGGGCAGCAGGCCGATCTCCTCCATAGCGAACCGGTACTCATCGGTGAGCGTGATGTCCGACACGGTGCGATCGTCCGTGGAGAGGGTCACCGGCACGCCGCGCCGGTGCAGCACGGCGATGGGGTGCATCGCCCGTGAGGGCACGATGCCGGCCTGGACGTTGCTGGTGGGGCAGAGGTCCAGGGTCACATCGCGCCGGATCAACTCGGCGCACAGGCCGAGGTCGTGAACTGCCCCGGCCCCATGCGCGATCCGCTCAGGTCTCACCGCGAGCGCGCGCTGGACCTGCTGCGCACCGCCCCACTCACCGGCATGCAGCGTGATCCGCAGTCCGGCGGCCCGGGCTGCGTCGAATGCGCGGCGGTGGAGCAGGGGATCGGGGAACGCGGCCTCCGGCCCCGCCAGGTCAAACCCTGTCAGGCCGCGATCCTGGAACTCCGCAGCGACCGCGGCCAGCCGCTCGTTGTCCTCCGGTGCATGCGAGCGGATTGCCGTGGCAATGAGCCGGACGGTCGTTCCCGTGGAGATGCCGGCCGAGCCCGCGCCCCGTGCCACCGCGGCGATTCCGTCGGCGAGCGAGAGCCCCCGCGCCGTGTGCAACAGAGGCCCCCAGCGGATCTCCACGTAGCGGACGCCTTCGGCCGCCTTCGCGGCGACCAGGTCCATCGTGACGCGCTCCAGCGCCTCGGCGTCCTGAAGGAGCGCGATGGGCAGGTCGAAGGCGCGGAGCAACTCTGCCTGTGACGCGCCGTGGGGTGGTGCGATCAGGGCGCGCCGCATCGCCGCGAGGGTTCGTGGCCCTTCGACGCCACGGGTCCGCGCGAGATCGAGCGCCGTCGCGGGGAGCACCGATCCGTCAAGATGGAGGTGCAACTCCGCTTTCGGCATCGCAGCCGCAAGCCGCCGGAGCGCGGCGTGCGAAGAAGGAGTGGGTGACGTCGAGCTGCTCACGGTTCGATGCTACGATCCCGCCGCCTCACGAGGTCGCCAGTCCGCCATGTCACACATATTGCTCACCGGTGCCAACGGCTTCGTGGGAAGCCATGTCCTGCCGGCCCTGCTGACCGCCGGCCATGACGTCGTCGCCCTCGTGCGATCCGATGGCGCCCGCGAGGCGCTACTCGCCCGGCTCGATCCGGCGCTTCGGTCCGGTGTGAGCGTTGCGTTCGGCGATATCACCCAGCCCGAGACGCTCCCGGCCGCGCTGGCCGGCGTTGACGCCGTGGTCCACCTTGTCGCGATCCCACGCGACTTCAACGGCGGGCGCGATCTCGCGCGCGTCAACACGGACGGCACGCGCACCATCGTTCGTGCGGCCGAGGCCGCCGGGGTGACCCGGTTCGTCCATCTCGGCGCGATGGGCGTGGACGACGATCCCCGGCTCCACTACGCGAGCTCCAAAGCCCGCGCGGAGGCGATCGTGCGGACCAGCGCCCTCCAGTGGACCATCCTCAAGCCGTCCCTCATGTGGGGCGAGGGCGACGGGTTCTTCAGCCTGATCGCCACCCTGGCGCGGTTCTCGCCGGGCGTTCTCCCTGTCCCTGGCAACGGTCGCAGCCGCTTCCAGCCCCTCTGGGTCACCGACCTGGCGCACGCGGTGGTTCTCTGCCTTGAGCGCCCCGAGACCCGCGGCATGGTCTACGAGCTGGGCGGGCCGGCCTACTGGACGTACACGGAGATCACGCGCGAGGTCCTGTCCGCGCTCGGCAAGCAGCGCCTGGTGGTACCCATGCCGGTACCCCTCATCTCGCTGGTGGCCAGGCTGAGCGAACTGGTCCACCTGCCGTTTCCGGTGGCAAGCGACCAGCTCCGCCAGCTGAAGCTGGACAACATCGGTCCGCTGGACGGCGTGGAGCGCGGCTTCGGGTTCGTGCCCCGGGCCATGAACGGCCGGCTCGGCTATCTCCGGCTCCGCGACCGCGACCGCGGGCCCCGTCCCGGGCCGTCTTCGACGGAATGACCGGACGCGCAGGGGCATGACGGGCCGATCGCTGTCCCCGGTCGCCCTGCGGGCGCTGTCCCGCCTTGGCTGGACGGTGGCGGCGCTCGCGGTGGCCCTTGGGTCCGCCGGCCTGGTGGCCGCTCTCGATCACCGGCCGGGGACCGCGGCCCGGGCGGAGTTGACCTGGGCGGCGGACCAGGTACTCCGCGGCCAGCTGGAGGCCATCGTCCGCGACCTCGAACCCCTCGCAACGGACGTGGCCGAACTCGGCGGTCAAGGCCGCGGCGCCCTTGCAGCTCTCGTCGCGACCGATCCGGACGCCCTGGAGGCTGCCCTGGCGCTGGGCGGATCGCTGGTGGTGCGGATCGGCCTGGCGACCATCGACCTGCAGCGTCGCGTTGCGGAACTGCCGGGCACCGGCCCAGGCGCAGAGGGACGGCTGAGTTCCGCGATCCTGGTCCGGTTGGCGACCGTGACCACCGCACTGGAGCAGACGAGCGACGCCGCCCGGACATGGGCAACGCTTTCGAGCGGTGCCACCGTTGCCGCACGGCTCACCCGACTCCTCACGGGCCACGACCAGTCGAGTGGTCTCGCCGTCGTAAAGGGCAGCCAGGGCAGCTATCGCGAGGCACTGGCGGCGCTGGACCTGGCCGACCCCGCGCTGGCCGAGGCTCGGTTGCTGCGTGACCAGCTGGCCAACACCACCGACGTGTCCACGCTCACGCAATGGCTGGATCGCAACGCCGCCACCGATACCGCGCTCCGGCGCCTGTACGCGGCCCTGTCGGCCAGCGGGGGCAGGGTCACCGACGACGTGCGCAGCGCCGTTGAGCAGGTCCGGACGGCGCAGCAGCAACTGCCATCCGACACGCGTGCCCTCGTCGTGATCATGTCGGACATCGCGCGCGCCGGGCTCAACCAGGCCGTCATCCGGATCGAGGAGACGCGAGGCAGGCTCGCCGGCCTCATGGCGCTTCTCTGACCCGTGCCCGGGTCCAGCGATCATCCCGAGCTGACCCCGCCCGACGCCTGACCCACGTCCGACCCGGGCCCGCCGCCGCGGGCACGACTACACTCGGGCGCTGCCGGACGGATTGGCGAGGGGACGCGAGGGCCGGCCGGTCGCATACGCAGCTGCGCAGCGGGAGAGGCTCCGAATGAAGATCTCCGTGGTGGGCGATCAGCCGTGGGATGTCGCGGCCGATGTCCTCGTCGTGCCGGTGCCGGCGGACCCTGCCTTCGATGGCCAGCTGGGCGAGATCGACCGGCGATCAGGCGGCGAACTGCGCGGCCTCCGGGACTTCCGTGAGCTGAGCGGCAAGCGCTACGCCACCGCGCTCGCCGCAGGCGGCGAGTTGCGCGCTCCGCGGATTCTGGCCGTCGGCGTCGGCAAGCCAGCCGATCTCGACCGGGAAACCGTCCTCCGGATCGCGGCTACGGCCGAGCGCCGGCTCAGTGGCCGCACGGTGAGGACTGTCGCGTTCTGGCTCGACGCGCTGCCGGGCGTGGAAGGCGGGCTCGAGACGGTCGCCCAACTGACGGCCCGCGGCTTCGTCGAGGGCTCCTTCGAACCGGGGACGATCTACCGCGAGAAGGTCGATTCCGCTCCGCCGGAGCTTGACGAGCTGATCCTCGTGGCGCCCGGCGGCGACCTCGGTGCCATCGCCCAGGCCGCCGAGCGCGGCCGGATCATGGGCGAGGGCGCCAACCGCACGCGCCGCCTTGCGAACCGGGCCGCCAACGATGTCAGCCCGGCGGTACTGGCGGACGAGGCGCGCGCCATCGCCGAACGCCACGGTCTCTGGATCGACGTGATCGGGCCGGAGCAGGCGGCCGAGATGGGCATGGGCATGTTCACGGCCGTGGGCCGCGGCAGCGACAACCCGCCGCGAATGATCGTTATGCGGTCCGGCGACCCGGGCCAGCTGGACGCGCTGGGCCGGCATCTCGCCATCGTGGGCAAAGGCGTCTGCTTCGATTCGGGCGGGATCAGCATCAAGCCATCCGAGCGGATGGAAGACATGAAGATGGACAAGACCGGTGCGTGCACCGTGATCTCCGCCATCGCCACCGTCGCCCAGCTTGCCCCCGGGACGCCGCTGCTCGCCATCGCTCCGGCCGTCGAGAATATGCCGGGCCCCCATTCCGCGCGGCCCGGCGACATCGTCCGCGCCCTCAACGGCAAGATGGTCGACATCATCAACACCGACGCCGAGGGCCGGCTCATCCTGGGCGACGCGATGACCTACGCCGAACAGCTGGGTGCGACGCACCTCGTCGACGTCGCGACGCTCACGGGCGCTGTTGGCCGGGCGCTGGGGAACATGGTGACCGGCGCGTTCGGGCAGCCGCAGGGCTGGTATGACCAGGTGATGGCGGCCGGACATCGTGCCGCCGAGCGGTACTGGCAGCTGCCGATCATCGACGAATACGCGTCCGAGATGGAGAGCTGGTACGGCGATATCGTCAACTCCGGCACGGTGGACGGCTCGCTCGTCAAGAGCGCCATCTTCCTGCGCGAGTTCGTGACGAAGCCGTGGGTCCACCTCGACATCGCCGCCACCGCCTACTACCGCAGGACCTATCCGTTCGCGGCACGCGGCTCAACCGGCGTCAGTCATGCGACCCTCGTTGAGCTCGCGCTGGCGGGCGCGGCCGCGGCCGGGGCTGGCGCCTGACGCTCGACGGGTTGGACCGCAACGTGGTGGCCATCGCCTTCGGCGTCCTCGGCCTGGCCTGGGGGTTCGTCGCGGACCGCATCGCGGCCCGATGGCCTGCGCACGAGGACGGCTCGGTGCGGCGGATCGACTGGCGAACGCCGGTCGTCATGGGGATCGGGGCCGTCGCGCTGTGGGCGCTGCCGTCGCGTTTCTCCGATGCAGGCGACCTGGCGCTGTTCGGCGCCTGGTTCCTCGTCCTCCAGCTGCTGCTCGCCACGGACCTCGACCAGCGGCTGCTGCCCGACGTCATCACCCTGCCGATGATCCCCATCGCCCTGGTGCTCGCGGCCGCCAACGCGGATCCGCTGGTACGGGGTCAGTTGGGGCCGGCCGTGATCGCCGCGGTGGTGATCCCGCTTGCGCTGTTGGCCCTCTCGATTCCGTTCGGCGCCGGGGCGATTGGCCTCGGCGACATCAAGCTCCTCGTCAGCGTGGGACTGCTGACCGGCCTGGGCCGCGCGACGCTCGGCGTTGTGGCCGCTGCGCTCCTGTCCGGGGTCGTGGTCATCGTGCTGCTGGCGAGCCGGCGCGTGACGCTGAAGAGCTACATCCCGTTCGGGCCGTTCCTGATCGTGGGTGCGTTCTGGTCCGTGCTGCTGACGACCTAGGTCCGGCGAGATCCTTCCGGGTGACGGGAGACGCCCGGCCGCTGGTCCCGAACCGTCGCCCTGCGTGGACTCTCGCCGGCGCCTGATCGTATCGACTGGGCCAGTCTTCAGCGCGCAGACTCACGTCGTTCGTCGTCCAGCTGTTCATGCTCGACTGGACCACGGATGGGGCCGGTGCCGCGCAAGCGCGAACCGCTACGGACGGGGCCGCAGTGGCAGGCGGAAATGAAGCCCAAGTTCACACCCGAGGCGTCGAAGGCCCGATGCGACGTTCCGCTGGTCAGTTTCGTAACTCCAGTGTGCTTTCGGACCCCTGGAAGCGCCCGCATGGGTTCCGTGCGGGTTGGCCGTGAACCTGCAGTTCAGATCGGCCGAGCCATTCACCGATGGCCACCTCAATCAGCGTCAGTGAGAGACCTTCGGTGGATCCGGGCTACCATGTCCCCAAGCCGGAGGCGCCCTCGACGCAGTGCCCGCGACGAGAACGGCGCCACCGGCGGGCGTAGCCGTCCTGCGTCGGTCCAGACGCCAACGGAGTTTGCTCGCGCGATGACGCGTTAGGAATGGTGGGCCTCCTGTTCGACCGGTTCCGTCCATCGCCGGGAACGGCACCCCGGCGACCCGCAGCGACACCGGCGTCCGTCGCCGCCCAGGGTTTGCCGCCGCCGTCCGCGGCCCCGGGTTCGCCGCCGCTGCCGTCGCCGCCACCGGGTTCGCCGCCATCGCGGCCGAGACCGCGCCGGCGCCGGGTGCTCACCTTGATCGCGGGCCTCCCACTGCTCCTGGGCATGCTGGGCACACCCGTGGCCACCGCCGACGACCTGTCCGATGCGATCGCCAGGCAGAAGGCGATCCAGACGCGGATTGCCGACCAGAAGCGCGCGATCGTCCTCCTCACGCAGCGCCAGGCATCCGTCCGGGTGTCCATCGCAAAGGCGACGGGGACCCTCAACGGGATCAACGCCAACCTCGCGGAGGTGAAGAAGCAGGTGGATACGCTGGCGTCGGATATCGCGCTGACGAAAGCGAGCTACCAGGACCTCGCCAACCAGCTCACGTCCATCGACGCCCAGCTGAAGGCCCTCGAAAACCAGGAGATCCGCCGCCAGCGCGCGCTCGTCACGCGCAGGGGGCTGCTGGAGGAGCGGATCCGGGCCGCCTACGCCACGAGCAACACCAGCCTGCTCGAGACCCTCCTGACGGCGAACTCCTTCAACGACGCCCTGTCCGAAGTGGGCTATTACCTCGACTTCGGCCAGCAGGATGTCGCTCTCGCCGACCAGATTACCCAGGACGTTCGTGACATCGCGGCGCTCCACCAGGTGGTGCTCGGCACGCGCGGCGACACGGCCGAGTTGCGCGGCCTGGTCGCCCAGCAGAAGGTGGAGCTCGACGGCCAGCTCGCCGAGCTCACGGCCGCGCAGGCGAAGCTCAAGGGCATGCAGAAGAAGGCGGCCGCAGCGGTGGCCGAGGAAAGCGCCCAGTACCGGCAGCTCGCCTCGAACAAGTCGAAGCTCGCGGCAGCCATCAAACGGGCCACCGCGGCCAAGGCAGCCCTCGCGAAGAAAATCGACCAGCTGCGCAACCAGCAGAGCAATGCGGGCCGGATTCCGTCCGTGTACAACGGCACGCTGGCATGGCCGATGGGCGGCAACATCAGCCAGGAGTACGGCTGCACGGGCCTCATCTACGAGCCGCGGGTGGGCAACTGCCGGCACTTTCATCAGGGCATCGATGTGGTGGCGCCATATGGGACGTCGATTCGTGCAAGCGGCCCAGGCACCGTGCTCTACATCGGATGGAACTACGCCGACGGATACGATCCGGCCTGGATCGTCATCGTGGCCCACAGCTCCGGCCTGGAGACGTGGTACGCCCATATGCAGCCCAACTATCCCGTCCGGGCCGGTGACTCCGTGTCAGCCGGGCAGGTGATCGGCTACGAGGGCAACACCGGGCACTCCACCGGGGCGCACCTGCACTGGGCGGTGCGCTTCAACGGGGCATTCGTCAACCCGCGGCTCTTCCTCTAGGGAGGACGTCCGGCCGATCAGGACTCCGTGCGCCACGTCGCGGCGCTGGTCAACGGTTCCGACGGCCACGAATCGCCGGCGATGGCCGCAAGCGCCACGGCCGAGGCACCTGCGCTTCCCCAGACCGCAACCGAATCAGAACGCGGCGGTAACGGCGGCGACATGGACGGGGCCGTCCCGGGTGCTAGGATCGGGCCTCTGACGTCCGATGGACCATGCGACGAGGGGACGCCGCCATGAAGCGCACGTTGGCCGTGGTGCTGGCGGGAGGCGAGGGCGAGCGGCTCTCAATCCTCTCTTCGGTGCGCGCGAAGCCGGCCGTCCCCTTTGGCGGGAAGTATCGGATCATCGATTTCACGCTCTCGAACTGCGTGAATTCGGGCATCGGCAGCGTTCTCATCCTGACGCAGTACAACCCCCGCTCCCTGAACGACCACATCGGTCTCGGGCGGCCGTGGGACCTGGACCGCAACACGGGCGGCGTCCGCCTCCTCCAGCCGTACATCGCCCGAGGTCGCGTAGCGGAGTGGTATCGCGGCACGGCGGACGCGGTCCTCCAGAACCTGGCCGAGATCGAGCATCAGCCCGACGACACCGTGCTCGTCCTCGCCGGCGACCACATCTACAAGATGGACTACCAGCCGTTCGTCTCGTTCCACCGGCGCCACCGGGCTGACGTGACGATTGCCGTCCGGCGCGTTCCCATCGCGGACGCCTCGCGCATGGGCATCCTCGCCATGGACGACGCCGGCCGAGTCATCGAGTGGCAGGAGAAGCCGAAACAGCCCAGGAGCGATCTCGCTTCAATGGGTGTCTACGTCTTCACCAAGCGGGCGCTCAAGCGGTGGCTGGACGAATCCCGAGTGGACTTCGGGGCCAACGTCATCCCGGCGATGATCGAAGGCGGCGCGCGTGTCTTCGGCTACCGGTTCGACAGCTACTGGCAGGACGTCGGCACCATCCAGTCCTACTGGGAGACCAACATGGCCCTCCTGGAGGATGACCCGGACCTGGACCTCTACGACCGGGACTGGACCATCCACACGAGGTCCGAAGAGCGAGCTCCGGCCAAGATCGGGCCCACAGCACAGGTTCACCGGTCGCTGATCTCGCACGGCTGCGTCGTCAACGGGACGGTGGTCAACTCCGTCCTCTCGCCAGGCGTTCGTGTCGACGTGGGAGCCGTGGTGCGCGACTCCATCGTGATGTTCGACTCTGTGATCCGGACGGGCGCCGTCGTGGACCGGGCGATCATCGACAAGGAAGCGATCATCGGGCCTGGCGCGATCATCGGCGACCACACGGACCCGGACACCCCCAACGAGGAGGAGCCGGGCCGGCTTTCGACGGGCATCACCGTGGTGGGCAAGCGCGCGGTGGTCCCTCGCGGCACGCGGATCGGGCGCAACGTCCGCATTGATCCGGACGTGAAGGGCTCCGATTTCTCGAGCCGCCTCGTCCGCTCGGGATCCACCGTCAAGCAGCGTGCGCACGCCGAACGGCGACCGACAGCCGAGGAACTGGCCGCGGGCGAGTAGACCTGCTCCCGGAACGGCCGGGGAGGCGCCCAGAACGGCCGCGCGGCCGTGCTGGGCTAGACTCCGCGAATGCCATCCCTCGAGGCCGTCGGGTCGGGCGCGAACGCGGCCGACGTCGAGCAATGGCTCGGCGACCTGGGCCTGACGCCGCTCGAGCGCGCCGACCGCGAGGGCATCACGTCCTGGGACCTCAAGCTCGACGGGCTGCGCCGGTTCGACATCGGGGTGACCGTGATCCTGGATCCCACGCTTGCGCTGATCGTATGGGTCCACTTCGCGCCGCCGATCATGGATCGATTCCGGGTCTCGTACCGGAAGCTGCTCCGCTGGAACGACGAGTTCCCGTTCGCCAAGTTCGCCATCGCTGCCGACGGCCGGCCCGTGCTGACCTCGGAGCTTTCGATGAGGCTCCTGACCTCTGACGAGGTGGGCCTCGCGATCACGCGACTGCTGGCCATCTGCGATGTCCTCCTGGAGGAATCGGCAGGCTGGTTGTGGATCGGCGGCCGGATTCCGGACGCCGGCGAGCGAGCGAGCCGCCACGCGGCACTGTTCGCCCGCTACGAAGACCGGCTCGGCGACCTGCGGCCGGCATGACGCAGGTCGCACGCCGGCGGTGAACGGGTGGCCGTGCCGGCCATGATGCGGACGGGCGCATGGCGGCTCTCGCTCCGCCTGATGGCCTGCGTCGTGGCCACGGGGCTGTCGCTCGTTGCGCCGGCGGTACCGGGGGTGTCGGCCGCCGCCCCGGAACTCCAGGTGACCTCGGCCGCCCGATACGACGTCCTTCCGGACAAGGGGCGAATCCACATCACGCTGGATGCGACCGTCACCAACACGCATCGCGACTCGGGCACGACCCGCTCCTACTTCGACACGGCCTATCTCGCCGTCCTTCCGGGAACGGCGAACTTCCGGGTCACCTCGCCCGGTGCGAAGCCGGTCGTCAGCATCCGTTCGCAGACACGCTCGTACACCCTGCTGACGATCAAGCTCGGCCGCAGGCTGTTCGCCGGCCATCACACGGCGCTCAACCTGCAGTTCGACCTGCCCGACAAGGGCGGCTCGGCCCAGCGAGACGTCCGCGTGGGACCGAGCCTGGTGGCATTCCCGGCATGGGCATTCGCGACGCCCCAGACGCCCGGTGGCAGCGTGACCGTGGTCTTCCCGCCCGGATACAGCGTCCTGCAGCAGGCCGGCGACCTGCCGGACCCGACGACCGGCACCGGCGGGACGATCGTGTACCGCTCCGGAACCCTGCGCGATCCCCTCGCGTTCGCCGCCTATTTCGTGGCGGACCGGCCGGGCACGTACAGCGACGTGCAGCTTCAGGCCGCGGTGGCGGGTGCGCAGGTCCCCATCACGATCCGCGCCTGGAAGGACGATCCGGCGTGGGGGACGCGTGTCGGGTCGCTCGTGCGTCGCGGTCTGCCGGCGCTTGCCGGGCTGATCGGCATCCCGTTCCGGGGCTCCGGCATCGTTGCCCAGGAATCCGTTGGACGGTCGATCGGCGGCTATGCCGGTGTGTTCGATCCCGTTTCCGAGACCATCCAGGTCGCGTACTCGGCAGGCTCTTTCGTGGTCCTCCACGAGACAGCCCACGCCTGGTTCAACGGCAGGCTGGCGTCGGACCGGTGGATCCTTGAGGCCTTCGCCTCGTGGTACGCCGAGCAAGCCGCCCTCGTGCTGAAGATCAAGGCGGAGCCGCCAGACCTGACGCGCGAACTGCGCGCCGCGGCGATCCCGCTCAACGCCTGGCCGGCCGTGGGACGGGCCGACGAGGCGACCGAGGACTATGCGTATGCCGCGACATACCACCTGGGCGGCCTCATTGCGTTGCGTGCCGGCGCGGCTGGACTACGCGCTGTCTGGCGGGCGGCGGACGCGGGCGAGTATGCGTACCAGTCGCGCCGGACTGGAGCCGTGCGCGAGATCGGTGCCGGCCGGCCCGACTGGCGCGGACTGCTGGACCTCCTGGAGGAGCGAACGCCGAAGACCTATGCGGACCTCTGGACCACGTGGGTGGTGCGGCCCGCGGAGGCGGGGCTGCTCGCCGAGCGCGCCGCAGCCCGCGCCGCGTACGCGGCTGCCATCAAGGCGGCCGGGGGCTGGGAACTGCCCTCCGGCATCCGCCGGGCCCTGTCGGCGTGGCAGTTCCCAACGGCCCAGGGACTGATCGCGCAGGCCCAGGCTGTGCTGCAACAGCGCGCGGCCATCACGGCCGCGGCCGCCGACGCCGGGCTGAGGGTGCCGCCGGCCGTCCGGACGCTGTTCGAGGGCACGGGTGGTTCGGCGGCGGCATCGGCCGAAGCGGAGCGGGAACTGGAGACCATCGAGGTCCTGGTGGAAGCCCAGCGCGCCGGCCTGCAGGCGGTCGGCATGGTGGCCGACCTCGGGTTGCTCGGGGCGGCGCCTGCGTCGGAGATGCAGGGCGCACGTTCTGCCTTCGCGGACGGGAACATGGCCGGTGCCCAGTCGCATGCGCTGTCCGCGCAGGGAATGTGGCGGACGGCGGAGGAGCGAGGTTGGCAGCGGCTGATCAGCATCGCGGCCGTGATGATCGGCCTCCTGGTGTTTGTCGTGGCGACTGCCCTCCTCGTGCGGATGCGACGAGCGCGAGTGCGCCCGGCGCCGCCGTAGTTCGCGGTGGAGCCGGCCCACTTGGCGGAGTCACGGTCCAGGGCGCATCACTGGACCGCTGAACCTCCTGGCGCGCCGGTGGATGGTCCGGGGCGAAGGACAGCCGGCCCAAGCCGTGCCACCATTTGCTCATGACTGCCGAGCCGCCGGAACAACCCGAGCACAACGATTCGCGCCGGCACCATCACGGCGCGGATGGCGGGGCAGCGCCCTTGGATACCGCCTGGGACACACAGGCAGACGACGACCCGGCGGCGGAGCGCGAGTCCGCCTACGGCCTGCTGCAGCGCGGTCACGAACTGATGAGCGCACGGCACCATGCGCAGGCCGCCACGGTGCTCGCGCGGGCTGCCGGCCTGGAACCGCGGAAGGGCTCGATCCTCGAGGCCCTCGGCCGCGCGTACTACAACAGCGGCCAGCCGGAGCGGGCTGCCGAGACGTTCGAATCGCTGCTCGACGTGGATCCGTCGGCGCACTACGCGCACTACGCGCTTGGCCAGAGCCTCAAGCAACTTGGGCGCCTTCGAGAGGCTCGCACGCACCTGCGGCTGGCTGTGGCGCTCAGCCCCGGCAGCCGGCTCTATCGCGGAGCGCTGGACCGGTTGCCTGCGGCGGGGCCCGAACCTGGGCCCGAACCCGTGCCGGAGTAACCGCGGGGCGGAGGGCTTCGGGAAGGCCGCCCTTCAGGCCGGGCCGGGAGACTCCCCGCCGGGTCCTGCCGAAGGGCCTCCGGCTCGCGGCGCGTGCGTCTCGCCGGTTGCGGCCGACCCCCGGTTGAGGGCGATGGCGTCACCGGCCCGGTGTTCCATGAGTCGCGCAAGCCAGAGCAGCCCCACGATCGTCTTCGCGTCGCGGATCTCGCCCGCCTCGGCCATCGCGACGGCCACCCGCCACGGCACCGCGGAGACGTAGAGCCGTTCGTCCTCGTCCGGGCCACGGCGATCGTCATCTGCCGCCGCGAGGTCCGTCGCGAGGTACAGGTGCATCAGTTCCGTCGCGAAACCCGGCGCCGTCCAGAAGGACGTGAGCAGCCGCCACCTCGCCGCGCGCATGCCCGTTTCTTCCTCGAGTTCCCGCGGGGCAGCAGCGCGATGGTCCTCGATCGCGCCCGAGGCGGCATCGACGTCGAGGGTGCCGGCGGGAATCTCCAGCAGGACGCCGTCCGCCGGGTGACGCCACTGGTGGACCAGCAGGACGTTGTGCTGGTCGTCGAGCGCCAGGATCGCCACGGCACCGGGGTGGCCGCACACATCGCGCGTCGCGATCGATCCGTCGGCCCGTTCCACGCGGTCCACGCGGAACGTCAGGTAGCGGCCACGATGGAGCACGCGACTGTCCAGCAGCCGTTCGCGCAACGGCGCATCCGGGTCGGCCGGTGGCTGTGGGACGTCTTGTCCGTGGTCGGCGGTGGCGATGGCCTCGTACCTCGAGTGCGTGCCCGGCGTAACCCCCGCGGCCGGCCGGGCGAGGCAGCACCGGCATGCTCAGTGGAGCGTACGCGAACCGGGCCGCATCCTGGCACCACCGGTTTCGCGGTCGCTCGGGGAACCAACAGTACGATGGCCATGACCCGCCCCCGCCAGCCAGGAGTCTCGACGTGACCCATCGCCAGCGGTGCCGATTGCCCCGACTGCATGGCCGCGGGATGGCACTGGCAATCGCCGGGCTACTCCTCGCATCGGCGTGCGGGACATCCACGACGTCGCCGGACGCCACGATCGGCGGCGGGCCGACGGGAACTCCATCGCCCTTGGCGACGGTGAAGCCGCGCGCCAGCACGCCCCCGGCCACCGCAGCCGGCACGGCGGCTCCCGTGAGCGTTGCGCCCACCAGCAGCGCCGGCGGAACGGGCTCCCTGACATGGACGGATTGCGGGCCGTCCTTCGAGTGCTCCACGCTGGCCGTCCCGCTCGACTACATCCATCCGGCAGGACGGCAGATCTCCATCGCGCTGGTTCGTATGCCGGCCGCCGACCCTGCCAAGCGGATCGGCGCGCTCGTGGTCAACCCGGGGGGGCCCGGCGGATCCGGCGTCGAGTTCGTGGAAAGCAGCGCCGAGGGACTGTTCTCACAGGACCTGCGGGACCACTTCGACATCGTGGGCTTCGATCCGCGCGGGGTGGGCCAGAGCACCCCCGTCGAATGTGTGGACGGCCCGGGCCTCGACCGCCTGAATGCGCTCGATCCCACGCCGGACACCCCGGGGGAGCGCCAGGTGCTCATTGACGGTGCGCAGGAGTTCGTGGCCGCCTGTGCGAAGAACAGCGGCGACCTGCTCCCGTTCATGTCCACCGCCGACGCCGCCCGGGACATGGACCAGCTGCGCGATGCGCTCGGCGAGGAGCGGCTGACCTACCTCGGGTTCTCCTACGGGACGTACCTCGGCACGGTGTACGCGGATCTCTTCCCGACCCGGGTCCGCGCCATGGTCCTCGATGGGGCGATCGACCCGGCACAGACCTTCGATCAGCGCAACGAGGCCCAGGCGGCGGGATTTGCCCGCGCGTTGGACGCCTTCCTCGACGACTGCAAGGCACGTCCCGCGTGCCCTTTCTACAACGGCGGCAAGCCGGCCGATGCGTTCGACGCGCTGATGCGGCGCATCGACTCCGGGGCTCTGCCCGCAGTGGCAGTTGCCGACAAGCGGCCCGTGGGCCCCGGCGAAGCGTTCACGGGCGTCCTGGCAGCTCTCTATGCGCAGTCGTCATGGCCGGTGCTGGCCCAGGGCCTGGCGCTCGCGCAGCGCGGCGACGGCTCCATCCTCCTGCTCCTCGCCGACTCGTACAACCAGCGCCAGGCAGACGGCACGTACAAGAACGTCGTCGCGGCGAACAACGCTGTGAACTGCCTGGACTACGTCGTTCCCACGACCGTCGCCGCGTACGACGCCATGGTGCCTGTGCTGGAGCGCGTGGCTCCCCGATTTGGGGCGGCCATCGCCTACAGCGGGCTCCCCTGCGCGTTCTGGCCCGTCCACCCGGCAAGGGTCCCGGGCGCGATCACGGCCGCCGGCGCCCCGCCCATCCTGGTGGTGGGGACCACTGGTGATCCTGCCACGCCGTACCAATGGGCGGTCAATCTCGCCGGGGAGTTGGAGTCGGGCGTACTCCTCACGCGGAAGGGCGAAGGTCATACGGCATACGGCGAGAGTCCCTGCATCGAGGGACACGTGGACCGGTACCTCATCTCCCTGGAGGTGCCCCCGCCGGATACGACCTGCAAGCCCTGAGCCCGGGTTTCCTCCGCGAGGGCGCGACGCTCCGCGACCAGGGCCGGCGGCGGCACGCCACGCAAGGCCGCAGGCGCCTGTCGCAGGCCCCACAGTTGCCCGACCAACGGTGGATTCCATTCAACGTGCGAGGAAAGACCCATGGAGCGACAGCGACTCATGCCGCCCAACCACTGGGGTTGGCGAGGTGACCAGTGGTCCACCATCTCGCAGGGCTGGCGTGCCGGAAACCTCGTGTTCGTCGGCGGGCAGGTCGCCCTCGACGAGCGCGGCGAGATCATCGGTCCGGGGGACATCGCCCGGCAGACCCGGGCCGTCTACCGCGCGATCGAGAAGGTCCTGCACGAGGCGGGAGCCGGACTCTCGGACGTCGTCAAGATCAATACGTTCCTCGTGACCGACGCGGAAGGCGAGGCGTACGACGAGTTCTGGCGGCAGATGGCCGGTGCCCGACGCGAGTTCTTCCCGGATGCCGGGCCGTGCGGCACCGGCGTCGTCGTCGAGCGGCTGGTCTACCCGGGCCTGCTCATCGAGGTGGAGTGCGTGGCGGTCATCCCTGACGGGCGGCAGGCTGGCGCAACCCCTCCGGAGCGAGCGGACGCAACCGGCGGCTGACGGCGCCGAGGCGGCGGCAGCCGGGACCCGGGCTTGGGGGAGTGGGGTGGCCTATGGGGGTCGAACCCATAACCTGCGGAACCACAATCCGCTGCTCTGCCGGTTGAGCTAAGGCCACCATCGCCAACGCCGAGGCGCGATGCGCTCGAGTGCGAGCGGGCGCGCGGGCGTGTGAGCCACGGCAGTATAGCGAGTCCCGCCCGGCGACCGGGCCGGGTCCGGCGGAGGCCGGGACACGGGCGCCGCGCCTGCCGCGGCACGTCCCGGACCGGCGCCCCGCCGGCTCCCTGTGCCTGCGTGCACCACGGGCCATGACCAACAGCCACGCCGAACGGGTGCGTCCGTCGCCTTCCGGTGGGGTCCGATGGGGTGCGGGGCGGCAGGTCGCGGGCGCTCCGCCCGTGCCGGTCACGGCTCGCCACGGGACCATCTCGTCGGCTGTGCTCGCGGGTTCTCGCCCGTAGAGTCCGGGGCACGCCGAAGGGTTCGGCGCGTACTGCGACGGGAACCCCATCCATGCGCTTCCCCGGGCCACCTGAGGGCTTTCGCCCCACCGTCGTCAATCGGATCGCGGCCGCCACGGCTCGCCGGCTCACACCACTCCTCGCAGCCAGCGTGCTCGTGACCGGGGTGGGGTTGCTCGCCATCCCCGGCGCAACCCTCGCGTGGGATGCGATGACCTTCAGCACCACGTCCGAATCGCAGATCTACGCGTTCACCAACCAGGCACGCGCGAGTGCCGGCCTGCCCGCGCTCACGCGATCCTCGGTCCTGGCGTCGATCGCCCGCTATCGCAGCAAGGACATGGAGGATCGCGGCTACCTGGGCCACAACATCCCGCCCACGGGGAAACTGGTGTTCGATGTGATGGACGAACAGGGGTTCTGCTACAACATCGCCGGCGAGAACATCGGCTGGAACGACTACCCGGATGAGCAGGCCACGGCCGCCATCCACGTGTCGTTCATGGGCTCGCCGGAGCACCACGAGAACATCATGGGGACGACCTGGGATGTGATGGGCGTCGGCGCGTACAAGGGTGCCGACGGCCACATGATGTGGACCATCCTTTTCGCGGATACGGCCGGTTGCGGTTCCACGCCGAAGCCCACGCCGACTCCGACTCCGACGCCATCGCCCACACCGACTCCTACGCCGACGCCTACGCCGACGCCGAAGCTGCCCCCGAAGCCGACGCCGACGCCGACGCCCACGCCGAAGCCGACACCAGCCGAATCACCGAAGGCGAGCACGTCCCCCACGCCGACCCCGACGCCCACTCCGACGCCCACGCCGACCCCGACCCCCACGCCGACCCCGACGACCACGCCGACGACCACGCCGACGACCACGCCGACGACCACGCCGACCC
>JANPDJ010000064.1:0-11029 GCA_031431395.1 Chloroflexota bacterium
GGCGCACGCTCACGCCGGGGGCTGTGACGGGCTGGACGAACGTGACGCCCTCACCGAACACGGCGGTCGCGGACGGCGCTCCGAACGAGATCTCCGCGGCCGCCGCCGGAGCGGCCGTGGCCGGGAGCAGCGTGATCAGCAGGGCTGCCGCCAGGGCGATCGCGCGAACGGCGCGCCCGGGTCTGCGCGCGCTCACGGGTTTGCCCACGCGAGGCCGGCCAGCCGTGGGACGCCCAGGCCATTCTGGCCGGCACCCAGGAGACCCGTCCTGACCAGCGCCCAGCCTGTGCCGTAGCTGACGGGGATCACGGGCGCGTCGCGCTGGATGATCTCCTGCGCGCGCTCGTATGCCTCAGCGGCGCCAGACGGGCCCAGGGCGGTGCCGGCCATCGCGAGTGCCTGGTCGAACTCGGGCGATTCCCACTTCCCGTAATTACTGACCTGGCCGCTGCCAAGCAGGACCCCCAGGAAGTCGTTGGCACCCGGGTAGTCGGCTACCCAGCTGAGCGACCAGAACGCCGGAGTGTCGGTGGCGAGGCGGTCGAAGAACGGGTTGGCGTCCATCGTCTCGCGGCCGACCCGGATTCCCAGGTTCGTCGCGATCTGCGTGACGACACCTTCGTCGATCCGATTGCCCGTCGTCAGCAGGGTGATCGACGGGAAGCCCGCGCCGCCCGGGTATCCGGCCTGTGCGAGTGCGGCTCGGGCGGCGACCGGGTCGTACGTGGGTGAGAAGTCGCGCGTCGGGTGGCCGGGGATCCCGGTTGGCACCATGCTGTTCGCCGGAACCTCTGAGGCCGGGCCGGCGAGGGTGACAAGGCGTTTCCAGTCCACGGCCTCCGCGAACGCGCGCCGGACGCGAACGTCGTTGAACGGAGGCTTCGTCGTGTCGAACCCGTAGTACGTAACCCCGAACGAGGGCACGAGGCGCAGGCTGGGCCCAAGCGTCCGGTCGTATGCGATCCAGGCGGCGTCGGCGTCGCCGATCGGCGTGTAGTCGACGGTGTCGGCCACGAATTCGGCGACGGGGCTCTTGCCGGCGAGGGTGGTGCGGAGGCTGATCGTGCCGATGGCGGGGCGGCCCGCCCAGTACTGCGGGTTCGCCTTCAGGGTCAGCGCTTCCCTGGAGGCTGAATCGAGGATGTATGCGCCGCTCGCCACGAAAGCGCCCGGCCGCAGGGCAGCCGGATCCCTCCCGACGCCCGGCGGCACCACAGCGAAGGTCGAGCTTGCCACGACGGACGGGAAGTCCGGCGACGGCGCAACCAGCCGCACTTCCACGTCGTTTCCCGTCGCCGAGAATCCGACGGACGACGGATCGCCGTTGCGGCGTGCCGCGTAGTCGAGTGCGCCTTCCACGTCGCTGAGGAGTGAGAGCAGGGGCGACGGACGGGCCGGGTCCACGAGGCGCATCCAGCTCCGCACGACATCTGCGCCCGTGATCGGCGTTCCGTCGGAGAAGGCGATACCGGGGCGAAGATGGAAGAGGATCCGGCGGCCGCCGTCGAGCGTGTCCCACGACGACGCGAGCGCAGGCCGGAGATTGAGACCCGGATCGAACGCCGTCATTCCTTCGAAGAGCTGCGCGATGACGACGGCGCTGGCGAGGTCGCCGGCTTCCGCCGGATCCAGGGTGGCGGGTGGACCGACGAGGAGCGTGGCGGTGTCGCTCGCGGGTCCCGCGCCACGGGGTGTGATGGTGGTCGCCGGCCGGTTCGTGACGGCGAAGCCAGCGGCAGCGGCACCGGAGATGAGCGCACCAGCCAGCAGAACGGAGATGATCCGCCGGCCGGGTGCCGGTTGGGCGGCGGCCGTCGCGATCAGGTGGCCAACCACCAGTCCCAGGGCTGGACCTCGATGCCGCGCCAGGGCAGACGATCGTAGGGCTGCTCCGTGGGAACCGGCGCCGGCGAGCGACCCAGCCACACGTAGTCCTGCCTGGTGAACCCGGCGAGGAGCGTGATGATGCAGATCCAGCGGCGCACGGCCGAAGTATAGGCAAGGCCCCTCCCGCGCCCGATTGCAGCCGCCTTCTGGCGGGCCGATGATGGCGCTCCCGCGGCGGAAGCGGCGAATACGGAGGAGTCGGCATGACGGCGCGCGATTGGGACTACCTGCCACTGGACCTCGGCGCGCTGTGCAACGCACGAGCTGATTCCATTGCGGCGATGCCTGCCCCTGTTGGAGCGCCGTCAGCCCGCATGCTGCCGGCGGTTGTCGGCCGGCAGCAGTTCCGCGGCCTGCCATTCCTCGTCGGCCGGGATTCCGCGGGCGAGGACCCGGACGTCATCATCCTTGGCGGACCGGCCGCGGCCCCGCTTGCCGTATCCGTTGGCGTTCCCGCCCGGTGGCTGATCTTCGTCCACCGGCTCCTGGAGACCCGCGTCTACGAAGGGGCGCCCGTCGGCGGCGTCGTGGCGGAGTACCTCGTCCGGTACGAGGACGGGGCGGAGGTCCGCGTCCCCGTTCGCGAGCGGTTCGAGATCGCGTTCCCGGACGAGCGCTGGACCCAGCTGCCGTTTCTCGCGTGGTGGGACCGCGACTACCGGCTCCCGCCGCGCCAGGGCGGCCCGTGGGGCGAAGCGGGCCTCCGGCAGACGGAATCCGCGTTCCCCGGCGAGGTGTCGTGGACGCTGTTCCCGTGGCAGAACCCCCGCCCGGACGCCGAGATCAGCCGGGTCGAGGTGGTTCCGAGCGGGCCGCTGTTCGCCCTGGGCGGGATCTCGCTGAGCAGCCTCGAGGAGCACCCCATCCGCTCCGATGGCGCGCGCGACGTCGTGGTGACCCTGGACGGCGTGCCGGATGTCGGGGCTGTCTTCGGCGGAGCCCTCGTGACTGATGCGGCGGCTGTCGCGGACCTCCGCGTCTCCGTGGACCGGGGACTTGCCGGGTACGCGTTCGCGCTGCCGGCTTCGGACGGTGACGCCTTCCTGGCCGATGCTGTTGCCGGGTTCGGCGAGGTCGCCAGCTCGAAGCCATCGCCCGCCGTGGCGCGCGTGTCGGCCGTCGCGTCGGCGACGCTCCGCGTGACCCTCGGCGAGCGTGACGTGGCGGCCGTCCGCTGGGCCGACCTCCTGCGCGATGGCGCGCTGTGTCCGTCCCCGGGCGTCCGGATCGAGCTAACGGACCCGGGCACCAACTGGGTGCGAACCACGGTCGTGGACGACGCAACCGGCGCCAGGATCCCGTGCCGCATCCATTTCCGTTCCGCAGAGCACGGGATCCCGTTTGCTCCCCATGGTCACCATGCGCACGTCAACTCGAACAACGGGACGTGGCACCAGGACGTCGGCGGCGACGTGCGGCTGGGGCAGATCAGCTACGCCTACATCGACGGGGCCTGCGAAGGCTGGCTTCCCCGTGGCGAGGTCATCGTGGACATCGCGCAGGGATTCGAGTATCAGCCGCTGCGGACGCGAGTGACGATCGCGCCGGGCCAGCAGGTTCTCGAACTCCGCCTGCATCGCTGGGCCGACATGAACGCGCAGGGCTGGTACAGCGGCGACACCCACGTGCATTTCCTCTCGCCGTCAGGCGGCGCGGCCGAAGCCCGGGGCGAGGGCGTGAACGTGGTGAACCTGCTCCAGGCGCAGTGGGGCAGCCTCTTCACCAACACGGAGGATTTCACCGGGGCTCCGTACGTCCACAACGACGGGCGCACGATCGTGTACGCGTCGCAGGAGAACCGCCAGCACGTCTCCGGCCACATGAGCCTGCTCGGGCTGAAGCGGCCGGTGATGCCGTGGTCGGCCGACGGCCTGGGCGAGGGCGAACTGGGCGGCACGATGGAATCCACGATGTCCGACTGGGCGGACCGCGCCCACGCACAGGGCGGGACCGTGGTCACGCCGCACTTCCCGTCGCCGAATGGTGAGACCGCGACGCTGATCGCCACGGGTCGCACCGACGCCATCGAGATGATCCGCCACGGGCGGTACGAGCACGTGTCCTGGTACGGCTACCTGAACGCGGGTTATCGCATTCCGGTCGTCGGCGGCACGGACAAGATGTCCGCGGACACGCCGGTGGGCCTGTACCGGACGTACGTGCGGCTGCTGCCGGGGGAATCGCTCACCTTTGACGGGTGGTGCGCCGGGCTCCGTGCCGGCCGGACGTTCCACAGCGGGGGGCCGCTCCTCCGGTTCACGGTTGACGGCCAGGAAGTGGGTGAGACAGTGTCACTGCCCTCGGGCGGTGGCCTGGTGGAGGTGGTCGCCTCGGCCGAGTCCATCTTCCCGGTGGCCTCGCTCGAGATCGTTCACAACGGCGCCGTGGTTGCCGCAACGACCGAGGTGACCCGGTCCGGCGGACGCTGGCGGCTCACGCTTCGCGAGCGGGTGCGCGTGCCGGCACATGGCTGGCTCGCCGCCCGGGTGGGTGGTCGCGGGTACTGGGACACGATGCGCCATCGCGACTCCTGGGCGCGACCGGTGTTCGCGCATACCTCGCCCATCTACGTCGCGGTGGGCGGGGCCTGGTCGCGGTTCGACGCAGGCGTGGCCGGAGCGATGCTCACGCTGATCGACGGGGCGCTGGGCTACATCCGCAACGTCAGCGCCCAGGCGCCCACTGGGACCGTAGCGCACCATCATGGCGAGGCCGATCACCAAGCGTACCTGCAGCGGCCCTATCGCGAGGCGATCGCGGCGATCAACGAACGGCAGCGGCGCGCCGCTGCAGATGCCATCGAGTCGCCCCCCACACCCTGAGCCCCGGCTGGCGGCAGCGGCGGCCGTTTCCGCGCGGTGGCGGTTGCCGTTGCCGCGCTACCGCGGCCGGCTCGGACCCGGAACGGCGAGGTGGCCGGGATCGCCGAAGCGGTCGATGATCCGGTACCGGTTCCGGCGCTCGGCACGGCCGACGTCCGGGCGACGGGGGGTCCTCGCGCCCGGGGTCTCGTGGCGCATCAGTGGGACGTCCACGATGACGGCGCGGCGCGCGGGGGCGTCATCCTCGTCCCGCAGCACCATGGTCCACCAGGCATCGAGGAGGGCCGGCGACTCGAAGTGCTCGTCGAGCGGGCCACGTTCCACGTAGTCGTCCCGCCGGAACGCGAACGCGGCGAGGTCGATCGCGGCCACCAGGGCCCCGTCCGCGGCTCCTGTCCCTTCGGCTCTCGCGAACCGGCGACCGTCGTCCGAACTGAGTCCCCACGGTCCCGCGGCCGCAACCGCCGGGTCGGCCAGCGCTCGCATGAGCGGCGTCACGAAGTCGCCCATGGGTTCGACGGATGGATCAAGCAGGATCACCACCCCGGCAGCCGCCCGACGGATCCCGGCATTCAGGGCCGCCGCCGCCCCCAGCCGTTCACCCAGCCAGACCACCTCGAGTGAGCCGGGCGCCGTGGCGCCGCCGCGGCCGCGTCCCTCGGCGGCCCATGGCGTTTCCCACTCGACGAGCCGCGTCTCAAGTTCGTTGGACGGCGCGTTCGCCACGACGATCCGCTGGACCTCGCCGCCCACGGCGGCCATGATCCCGGCCAGGGCGCGTTCGAGATCGTCGGGCCGGTCACCGGCGACGAGGACGACAGACGCGATTCCCACGGCAGGATCGCCGGAACGAGACGGGACGGAACCGCTCCAGCTGTACCGCGTCCGGCCGTCCACCACCACGTCCAGGGGATGGAGCGGCACCAGCCGGTACTCCGCGCCGTCGTCGATCACCTTCCAGCCGGCTGTCTCGAGAGTGGTCTTCAGCCGGTCGGCCTCTGCGTAGGCGCGCGCGATGCGTGCAGCACGCCGGTCGTCGGCGATTCGGCGGATGTCCTCGGGGATGTCGGACATGGGGGTGGCAGGGAACCCTGCGATGGAAGGCGTCAGGTCGTGGGAATCCTGACGATCGCCCAGGCGTCGTTGACGGCTCCGGGAAGGTAGCGGCTGTTGGCCGCCTTGTAGGCGAGCTCCTGGAACCCGAGCGCCCGCCAGGAGGAGAGCCACGTGTCCACGGGGGGCCGGACGTACGCGCCCCGCCGAACGAGGTCGGCTTCATGGATCGCGCTCTCCAAGTGGCGCTTGCGCTCCAGCAGCGGGATGTCCAGCAGGGCCTGGCCGTCCACCTCCAGCAGGTCAACCGCAACCAGCGCGAGGGGATTGCTGCGATCGATGTCCGATTCGTTCGATTCGATGCCGGGCAGCTTGCGCCCGCGCAGCGCGCGACCCACGAGCATCTGGCTGGTCATCTGGCCTGCGGTGGGGAGCTGCGCCCCCATCATCCGGACGGTCCCGACGGCCGGCGTTGCCTGGCGCGTGAGGTAGCCGTCGAGCACGGCGCTGTCGGCGAGCACGGCCCCACGGATCTGCTCGACGATCTCGGCGATGCCCGCGGAGATCGCGACGCCCTCGGTGTCGAGGATGCCGACCACCGTGTTGGTGACCGTGACGATCACGCGATCGCCGCGCCACAGCGGCTCGATCACCGGGTCGGTGATGTGCCTCGCGCTCCGGTGCCCGAATGCCTGCGGGCGCCATTTCATCTGGGTGCCTGTCTCCATGGCCGGATCGTACACCGGGAGGCCCCGGCGCTCGGGCCGTGCCCTTCGGCTGGGACCCGCAGGACGTTGCGCCTCAGCCGGGGTAGCCATCGGGATGGGTTTGACGCCACGCCCACGCGGAGTCCAGCATCTGGTCCAGCGTGGGACGCTCCGCGTGCCAGCCCAGGATCCCGGCGGCCCGGCGCGGCGAGGCTACGAGAACCGGCGGATCGCCCGCGCGCCGGGGCGCCAGGTTCACGGCGATCGCCTGGCCCACGACCCGCTCGGCTGCCTTCACGACCTGGTGGACACTGAAGCCCACGCCCGTGCCCAGGTTCAGGGCCAGCGCGCGGCCGACCTGCGGGGTCTCCCCGGTTCGGGCGTCCGAAGGGTCCGTGGCCTCCAGCGCCAGCAGGTGCGCCCGGGCGAGATCCTCGACGTGGATGTAGTCGCGCACACAGGTTCCGTCCGGCGTCGGGTAGTCGTCGCCGAAGATCGAGACCGGCGTGCCTTCCCGGGCTGCCCGCAGGACGTTCGGGATCAGGTGCGTCTCCGGTTGGTGGTGCTCGCCGTTCGCCACGCTCGCCCCGGCTGCGTTGAAGTAGCGCAGCGACACGCTGCGGAGCCCGTACGCGCTGCCGTAGAACCCGAGGGCCGTCTCGAACGTGCGCTTCGATTCTCCGTAGGGGTTGATGGGCCGCTGCGGAGCGTCCTCGTCGATGGGCGTCTGCTCCGGCACGCCGTAGACGGCGGCACTGGAGCTGAACACGATCCGCCGGACATCCGCGGCGCGCATCCCCTCGAGGAGCGCGATGCCGCCCGCAACGTTCTGCCGGTAGTAGCGCGCCGGGTCGATCACGGATTCGCCGACCAGCGAGCGCGCCCCGCAGTGGAGCACGGCATCGATGCCGCCGTCGCGCAGGATGGCCGCTACCGCCGCCGCGTCGGCGTAGGTCGCCACATGCAGCCGGGCGTCCAGGGGAACGGACGACGCGTGGCCGGTGGACAGGTCGTCGAGGATCTCCACCCTGTGGCCCGCACGTAGCAGGGTCTCGACGGTGACCGAACCGATGTAGCCGGCACCGCCGGTCACGAGGACACGCATCAGCGACCCAGGATCCGGCGGACGAGGCTGCGCCGCCGCGGTGCGGGCTTCGGCGGCTGGGGCGTTGGGGTTGCCGCCGAGGCTGCGGCCCGAGGTGCCGGGGTGGGCGCCGGTGCCGTCACGCCGTCCGCCGGCGGCTGTTCCCCACGATGCCGCATGACCTCCGCAAGCCGGGTCGCCAGCCGTTGTGCCGCGGCATTGTCGGGGTCGATCTCGAGTGCCTGCCGGGCGAACCGGTAGGCCGTCCGGTCGTCGTTGCGCTCCAGTGCAACCCGTGCAAGTCCCACGACCGCGATGGAGTTGCGCGGATCGTTCTCGATGGTCTGGCGATACAGGCGCTCCGCCGCGTCGATCTGCCCCACCGCCAGGGATCGCTCCGCCTGGAGCAGCAGTTCGATCACGACTCGTCGCCCAGCATCGACTGCGCCAGCAGCAGCAGGGTGGGCCCGTCGTTGAGATCGCTGTCCGCGATGACCTGGTCCAGCAGCGACTCCAGGATGCGGCCCACCTCCGGCCCCGCCCTGAGTCCCAGCTCGCGCATCAGGTCGGCGCCAGTGATCGCGAGGTCCCGAAGCGAGAGTGCAACATGGGCCTCCAGTTGTTGTGCGACGCGCCGCCGCAACTCATCGAGGCCTGCGTCCGACGGCAGGCCGCTGCCCACATTGTCGGCCTCCCGCAGTTCCAGCAACTCGTTCAGGGCGTGAGGCCCGATGCGCGTGATGAACCGGCGCACGGCGGCATCGCTCCATGCCGCCTCGTAGCTGAACATGTGATTGCGGACCAGGTGGCCGACGCGGGCGACGATGCTGCGCGGGAAGTGCAGGCGTGTCAGGAAGGCTTCCGCCATGGCCGCGCCCACGGTCTCGTGGTCCGGGTAGCCGCCCTCCGTTGCCGTGGAGGGCTTGCCCAGGTCGTGAAGCAGCGCGGCCAGGCGCACGATTGGCTTGTCCGGGCCCGGCGCATCCACGGCCCGCAGCGTGTGGTCCCAGAGATCCTCCCCCGCGATCTTGTTCTGCGTCATGCCAGCCTGCGCCCCGAGTTCCGGGGCAACGAAATCGAGCAGTCCCGTTTCCTGGAGGAGCTGCAGACCCACGGACGGACGATCTGCTCGAAGCAGGCGCTCGAGCTCGGCCGCGATCCGCTCGCCGCTCAGGTGGGCGGCGAGCGGCGCCTGCCGGCTGATCGCGGCGAGCGTCAAGGGCTCGATCGTGAAGTTGAGCGTTGCCGCCAGCCTGACCGCCCGGATCATGCGGAGCGCGTCCTCCTGGAAGCGCGCATCCGGATCACCCACGGCACGCAGCACGCCGGCCCGAGTGTCCGCGATGCCACCGAAGGGATCCACGAGCACCGGCACCGGCCCCGGCCGCGCCGTCGCGCTCGTGTTGACCGGGCTCGCTCCGGCGCCCCCGGCCGGCTCGGCGCCCCTGGTCGGCTCGGCGCCCCAGGCCATCGCATTCACCGTGAAGTCGCGTCGCGCGAGGTCTTCCTCGATCGACGTCCCGAACTCGACGCGGTGCGGCCGGCGGTGGTCCGCGTACTCGTGGTCGGACCGGAAGGTCGTGACCTGGTACTCGGCTCCGTCACGTCTGACGGCCACGGTTCCGAACCGGTTCTCGTACAGCGCGCCCGGGAACAGCTCCTGGATCCGCTCGGGCCGCGCATCGGTGGTCAGGTCCCAGTCGTGCGGCTCCCGGCCAAGGAGCGCGTCGCGCAGTGACCCGCCCACGACGTACGCGGCATGGCCGCCTGCCCAGAGTGCGTCCAGGAGGTGCACGACGGGCCCGGGGACCCGCGGTTGCGCGCCCCGGCCGCCGGCCTCCCCGGTCGTGGCGAGCGTCGGCGCCGTCAGTTCCGCCCCAGGAAGAGGTAGGACCGCCACGCCTCGTTGCGCTCATCGGTGAGGTACGGCGTGAACAGGGAGTACACGTCGCTCCGGGGTTCGAAGGGCGGGCGCATCAGGCGGAGCCGGGCCTCTTCCAGCGTTCGCGGTCCCTTGCGGTGGTTGCAGGCCTTGCATGCGGTCACGAGGTTCTCCCACGCGTGGCCGCCGCCGCGATGGCGCGGAACGATGTGGTCGAGGGTGAGGTCATGCGATTGCGTGCCGCAGTACTGGCAGGTGTAGCGGTCCCGGGTGAACACCTCGCGTCGCGTCAGCTTGACGCGGGGACGCGGCCGCCGGATCTGGTACTGCAGGCGGATCACCGATGGCGCCCGGAAGGTCTCGCGCGGGGTTCGGACCACCTGGTGGTCGTACTCGATGACCTCGGCCTTCTCGCCGAACACGAGCCGAAACGCCCGCGGCAGATTGCAGACGTTCAGGGGCTCGTAATTCTGGTTGAGGACGAGGACCACACCGTCCATGACGCTCCAAGACTATCGGAAGGATTGCGGCCGCGCCGGGGGCCACACGGGACACCGGGAGGCCGTGGGCGGACGATCAGGTCTCCTTCGGCCACCCGCTCGTCGCGGCCCGCACGCGGTCATGCCCCGGCCGGTTCGCCGCTCACGGCCCGGCCGGTTCGCCGCTCACGGCCCGGCCGGTATCCGGATCCCAGCCGCCGGCCCGGCCGACCTTGCTGGCAAGGGGTCGCCCCAGCACGCCACTGATGTAGCGGGCGGCATCCAGCACGCCGGCCAGTGACACGCCGTGCTCGAAGCCCATGCCGTCGAGCAGGTAGACGAGGTCCTCCGTCGCGAGGTTGCCGGCAGCGCCGGGCGCATACGGACAGCCGCCCGTGCCGCCGGTCGAAGAATCGAAGCAGCGCACGCCCGCCTGGAGGCCCGCAACGACGTTCGCGAGTGCCGTGCCACGCGTATCGTGGAGGTGGAGCGCGGTTCGCTCCAGGGGGATGCCGGCGGCGACGGACTGCTCGACCAGCCGGGTCACCTGGTCCGGCACGGCGACGCCGATCGTGTCTCCGTAGCAGACCTCGTCCACGCCAAGGTCGCGAAGCCGGACGGCGACATCCACCGCACGTTCCGCCGCCACTCGGCCCGAATACGGGCACCCGAATGCGGTCGACACGTAGCCTCGACGCCACCAGCCGCGCTCCGTGGCCGCCACCAGCACCGGCGCGAATGCGGTCAGCGATTCCTCGACCGTCATCCCGATGTTGAGCCGCGTGAAGGCGTCCGATGCGGCCGTGAATACGGCCACAGCGTCAGCCCCGGCCGCGGCCGCGCGCTCAAAGCCGCGAAGGTTCGGCACGAGCACCGGGTAGCGCACCCCCGCGGTCCGTGGCAACGTGGGCAGAAGGACGTCGGCGTCGGCCAATTGCGGGATCGCGCGCGGGGCAACGAAGCTCGTTGCCTCTACCTCGCGCAGCCCGGCGGCCACCAGGCGGCGGATGTACTCGCGCTTCGCGTCGGTGGGGATGGACGCGTCTTCGTTCTGAAGGCCGTCCCGCGGGCCAACCTCGTAGATCCGGACGCGCCCCGGGCCGGCGCCGGCAGGC
>JANPDJ010000065.1:0-30554 GCA_031431395.1 Chloroflexota bacterium
CGTCGCCTTCGGTCGTCCAGGTCCCCATGATCTCCTTGCGGACATCCTGGACCTTGATCGCGCCGTTCTTGTGGGGCAGGTGGGCCAGCGCCGACTCCATCGTGATGAGCCGGTTCATCAGGTACAACTCGTCGTGCTCGAAGCAGATGTACAGCACGTTGGCCTGGCCACCCGACGCGATGTTGCGCGCCATCTGCAGGGCCATCGTGGTCTTGCCCGTTCCCTGTGCCCCACCGATCAGCAGGAGTTCGCCGGCGCGCAGCCCGGTGCCGATCGTCTTGTCGAGCGGTGTGAATCCCAACGGGACCGGCTGGTACTCGCTGACGTTGCCGGAGACGACCTTGTCGTTGAGGTCGACGAGGACATCCAGCGCCGATCGCGGATGCATGCTGCCGTTGTCGGTGTCAAGTCGCCAGGTCACCTGCTTCGCAGCAGTCTTGTCGGCGGCATCGGTACTCACGCGGTTGGAACCTCCCGGGGAAGTGGCTACGACCCTACCTTAGCACTCGCAACGGGCCGAATCACCCACCCGGACCTACCAAATCCGCACAGGCTCAGAGCGCCGATGCAGCCAGTTCGTCCCAGGTGCGGATGACCGTCCGGATGGCGGTCTCGTAGTTGTCGAGGTCCATCGACTCGTTCGGGGCGTGGGCGTGATCATCGGGTGGGGTGAAGCCCAGGAGTACGACCGGCAGGCCCAGGATGGACTCGAAGCTGGCGGCGACCGGGATGGACCCGCCTTCGCGGATGTACAGCGGGGCCCGCCCGAAGGTCGCCTCCAGGGCCCGTGCCGCTGCCTGGGTGGCCGGATGATCGGTCGCGGTCAGGCTGGGGAAGCCTCCGCCAAGGTCCTGCACGGTGACCGCGACGCCGGGCGGCGCGACGTCGTCCACGAACGCCTTGAACGACTCGAAGATGCGGGCAGGATCCTGCGCCGTGACGAGGCGACAGCTGACCTTGGCGTGCGCGTGAGCCGGGATGATCGTCTTCGCGCCATCACCCTGGAACCCGCTCCACAGGCCATTGACGTCCAGCGTGGGCCGAGCCCCGCGACGCTCCAGGGTCGTGAAGCCCGCTTCGCCTACGAGCGCAGGCACGCCCAGATCGGCGATGTAGCGCGCCTCATCGAACGGCAACGCCGCCAGGCCGGCGCGTTCGTCATCGGTCAACGAGCGGACGTCGTCATAGAACCCGGGGATCCGGATCCGGCCGTCCGGTCCCTTGAGCGCGGCGATGATCTGGGCCAGGGCGTTGGCCGGGTTCTGCACCGCCCCGCCGAACTGGCCGGAGTGCAGATCCACGGCGGTGCCGACGACGTCGATCTGGGCGTACATCATCCCGCGCAGGCCGATGGTGATGGCCGGGATGTTGCCCTCGAAGAAGCCGGAGTCGCTGATGATGGCCACGTCGGCCGACAGGCGGGCCTGGTTGGCCTCGAGCCACCGATCGAGATGGACGGACGAGGACTCCTCCTCGCCCTCGAAGACGTACTTGAGATTGACCGGGAAGGCGCCCCGGGTCGCGAGCTCAGCGGCGGCGGCCATCACGTGCAGGTGGACCTGGCCCTTGTCATCGGCGGCACCACGCGCGAGCATCCTGTTCCCGACCACGACCGGCTCGAACGGCGGTGAGGTCCACAGGTCCAGCGGATCGACCGGCTGGACGTCGTAATGACCGTAGACGATGACAGTCGGGGCGCCATCGGCATGGAGCCAGTCCGCGTAGACGACGGGGTGCCCGCCCGTCTCGGAGACCTCGACGTGTTCCAGTCCCGCCGTCCGCATGGCATCGGCCAGCCATTCGGCTGCCGCCCGACAGTCTCCAGCGTACGCCGGGATACCGGAGATGCTCGGGATCCGCAGGAACGCCTTGTACGACTCCAGGCGCGCCTCTCGGGTCGCATCGAGGTACGCCTCCACGTCGGCCGTATGGTGCAGGGTGTCGGTCATCGGGTCACCTCGGTCATGTCGGGCATGGAACGAGCGGACCGTCTCCGGTCCGCTCGCAAGCTTGTGTCTGGGTGCGACCTGCGGTCTCAGGCCGGCTGGGGATCCGGAGCTGCGGCGGGCGGCTTTGGAGCGAACGTCAGGGGGACCCCGTTGACATCGAGTTTGGGCGGCATGTCGCTGAATAGCGCCTCGAAGCCTTCGGCGTCCACCGTCTCCTCGGCGACGAGCTTCTCGGCCAGCGCCACGAGCTTGTCGCGATGAGTCGTGAGGACCTCGGTGGCTCGTTGGTAGGCACGGTCGATGATCGCGCGAACCTCCTCGTCGATGGTCCGGGCGACCTCATCGCTGTAGTCGCGCGACTCGCCCATGGACCGGCCGAGGAAGACCATCTCGTCGCGCTTCCCGAAGGACAGCGGGCCGAGCTTGTCGCTCATCCCGAACTCGGTGACCATGCGGCGAGCCAGGTCGGTCGCCTTCTCGATGTCATTGCTGGCACCGGTCGTGGTATCGCCGAAGATCAGCCGCTCGGCGACGTTGCCGCCGAGCAGTCCGGCGATCTTGTCCTCGAACTCGGTCTTGGATTGGAGATAGCGGTCCTCGGTCGGCAGGGCCATCGTGTAGCCCAGGGCCATGCCGCGGCTGATGATCGTGATCTTGGACACCGGATCGCACTTCGGCAGGATGCGCTGGACCACGGCGTGACCGCCCTCGTGGTAGGCGATGATCGCCTTCTCCGCGTCCGAGATGACCCGGGACTTCCGCTCCGGACCGGCCACGATCCGCTCCAGGGCCTCCTGGAATTCGGACATGCCGATGGCCTTCTTGTTGCGCCGGGCCGAGAGGATGGCCGCCTCGTTGACGAGGTTGGCGAGGTCTGCTCCGGAGAACCCGGGCGACTGCCGGGCGACGCCTTCCGGATCCACGCCCTTGTCGAGCGGCTTGCCCTTGGTGTGGACCTTGAGGATGGCCACGCGACCCTTCATGTCCGGCCGGTCCAGGATGACCTGGCGGTCGAAGCGGCCAGGGCGCAGGAGGGCCGGGTCCAGCACATCCGGCCGGTTGGTGGCAGCCACCACGATCACATTGGTGTTCGTGTCGAAGCCGTCCATCTCGACGAGGATCTGGTTGAGGGTCTGCTCGCGCTCATCGTGGCTGCCGCCGAGGCCGGCACCGCGCTGGCGGCCCACCGCGTCGATCTCGTCCACGAACACGATGCACGGCGAGTTGCGCTTGGCCTGGTCGAACAGGTCGCGGACTCTGGATGCGCCGACACCCACGAACATCTCGACGAACTCCGAGCCCGAGATGGAGAAGAACGGCACGCCGGCCTCACCGGCGACCGCGCGGGCCATCAGCGTCTTGCCGGTGCCCGGAGGCCCCACCAGCAGCACGCCGCGCGGGATGCGCGCGCCGAGCGAGTTGAACTTCTCCGGGTACTTCAGGAACTCCACGACTTCCTGGAGTTCCTGCTTCGCCTCGTCCACGCCCGCCACGTCGGCGAACGTGACGACCGTCTTGTTGCCGAGGAACATGCGCGCGCGGCTCTTGCCGAAGCTGAGGGCCTGGTTGTTGGTCCCCTGGGCCTGGCGCATCATGAAGAAGATGAAGCCGCCGATGAGGATGATGGGCAGCAGGCCCGTCAGCAGCAGGCTCAACCAGGACGTGTCCGGCGCGCGCTGCGCCTGGTAGACGGACGACGGCAGGGAGACGTTGCCGCGCTCGGCCGCCTTCTGGATGTCGCCGTAGACGTCCGTCAGGACGGTGGGAACGACGACCAGGTAACTGGTCTTGCCGTCCGTAAGCTTGACCGTGAGCGACTGCTCCTCCTGGATCACCGTCCCAACCTTGTTCGCCTGCACATCGGCCAGGAATTCCGAGTAGCCGTGCTGGGCCGCGTTGGGGGTTTGAATCAGCCACGTGTAGAGCAGCGCCACCGTGCCGACCACGAGGACCAGCATCACGATGCCGTTGCGGAAGAACTTCGCGTTCAAGAAATGCCTCCGGGGAACGAGGGCAGATGACTCTGCACCAACCTCGGACCGAGTATAGCGCCGGGCCTGCCGGCGACCCTTCAGCCGCCCGTTCCGGGCGCTTCATCCATTGGTACGACGGCGGCGGCCTGGTGGATGGGGCGATCCGGGGCATTCAATCAACGTCCTGTGGCGTGCGGCGCCCCACAGGGCGGGCCGGGGCCGTGGGGCTGGAGCGTTGGTCAAGCGGCCGAGGAGTCCCTGCGCGCCGCCTCCGCGTTCGGGTCCGCAGCGTTCGGCGGCCGTGGGACGGGGAACTGGTCGTCCTGACCGAATCTGGCGTCACTCAGTCCTGGGGCGACTCGTAGACACCACTTGTCGGCCGAGGACGCGCACCTGATGTCCTTGCCGAGCACGAAACGCCGGCTCACCGGCCATCCAGCGATGCCAGCGACCGCCGATCAGTCAGCGGAAGACTGCGTGGTGCCGGACTGGCCGCCCGGTGCGGATACAAGTCACCCGGAGCGTGCCTGACGACATTTGCCGCCGGCGCTCGCACCGGCGGCCGTCCTCAGCCGGGGGTGGTAGCGGAGGGCGGATTTGAACCACCGACCAAGGGCTTATGAGTCCCCTGCTCTACCACTGAGCTACTCCGCCAAGGCATTCCGACCGGATCCCGGTTCGGGTTGAGATGATAACCGGGGATCGAGCCGGGCGAGGACTTGCGTTCAACTGCTGTGTCGCTGCACGTGGAGGCGGCGCGGCGCATCTCCACTTCGGCTGGCAGCCCAGTCAGAGGGGGTCGAGCCGGCAGGCACGGCTACGAGTTGACGAAGCCCCGCAGGAAGAGTGCCGTCATGCTGGCCATCAGGATCACGGCAACGATCCTGAGGAACGCACGCGTTCCCCGCGAGAGGTGATACGGGTTGCCGGATGTGACCTCGTCAGACGGTAAAGGCTGGTCGTCGTCCTCGCCCAGATCCCGGTTCCGGCCGTCGTCGAGCTGATGAGCCATGGGGCACCCCGTCGGAATAGTCTCGTCGCGGTCCATCGTGCCCGCAGCCGGCGACGATCGTGTTGCTCGTTCCGCCGACCCGAGTGATCTATGAAGGCGGCCACGCCCGCTCATGCGACGCCACGATGCCTCAGCCGCTCCTCCCCGCCCTCGCAGGCGAGCCTTCGCCCTGGGATGAGGCGATCTGCGCGTTCCTCGCCGAGGAACTCCCTGGCTCCGGCTCCCGGCGGAGAGTTGAGGGCTACTGTCGGACTCAGCCTTCCATCGAGGCCGCAGCTACGTAGTTTGGCAGCAGGGTCGACCAGCCGCCGATGTTCCGGTCGCGCCAGCCCTCTCCGCCGGCCCCGAGGCGCTCCCAGCCGGAGTGGTCGATCGCAACCTCGGTGGTCGCGTCGTCCAGGGGGGTGAACCGGATCTCGACGTCGGTGGCGTCGGACGGTTCCCGATTGAGATGCCAGGTGTACCCGAGCCTCGACGGAGGCTCCCAGAGCGTCACGACTCCCCAGTCGTGCTCGATGCCGTTCGAGCGACGTTCGAAGATCCGGCCGCCGGGCCGGCCCTCGAGGACGACGACGAGACCGTCCTCGGCCGACACGGTGTGATCCGTGGGCCACCACCTGGCGATCCGTTCGGTCCAGACTTCGAACGCCCGATCGGCGGGGCAGGCGACCTCGAATCGGAGGCGGATCGGCTCGATCATCGTGTCCGATCCGGTGCGTTCTCTGCCGTGAGGCGGAAACGCGCGGCGGCTTCACCCCAGACGCGTTCCAGGTACTCCTGGACGGCGGCGATCCCCTCGTCGTGGAGCCGGTAGATCCGTCGCGTCCCGCGCGCCTCCTCGACCACGAGGCCGGCCCCCTTCAGGAGCCGGAGGTGGCGCGACACGGCGGGCCGGCTGATCGGGAGGGCGTCCGCGAGTTCGCCGACGGAGTGCTCCGACTCGTGCAGCAATTCGACGATCGCCCGACGGTTGGGATCGCCAAGCGCGCCGAACGGATCGCCCGCAAGGCTGCGTGCTGGTGCGGGCGTCACCGGGTCTCGAAGAACCGCATCACCGCGCCTTCATCTTGTTGTTCTTCGCGTCGTGGGTCAGCTCGACGAGACCGAGAGCCTCCAGCAGTGGCGGCATGTAGACGCCGAATCGGCCTCGGAGGCCCTTCTTCAGGCCGTACCAGCCACCACGCGGGTTCGATTCAGAGCGGCCCCATGCCTCGACCGTTCCCTCGGGCGCTGGCTTCTGCTCGTCCGTGCCACCGAGCGGCATCCAGTCGCCGTGAGCCTTCAGCATCGCGTGGAGCTCCTCGATGGCGCGGGCGTCGTAGAGAAGCTTCGTGCCGCCCACCTGGCAAACGATCGTCGGGGGATCGGATGTGTCATCTCGGTACATCGAGTACTCAGACGTTCCGGGCGGCGTATTGAGCATCCATGGATCGGACTTCGTTCCGGTCCCACTGGCCATGTTCATGTACTCCCTCCGACTTCAGTAACCGAGTGGCTACGGTAACAGTCTCGTGACCGACGCTCAAGGCCAGGATCGGCTGCTGTGGACGGGAGGCGTCGGATCCGGCGAGTGACGCTCCTATGATGGCCGGGCGATCCACGACCCGGACAATCGGCTCCAGCATGAGGGCGTCACCCGGCCATGAAGATCACCGCGATCGAGACGCTGGTCTGCAACGCCCGGATGCGCAACTGGGTGTTCGTCAAGGTCGTCACGGACCAGCCGGGGCTGTGGGGCTGGGGTGAGGCGACGCTGGAATGGCACACGCGCGCCGTCGTCGGGGCGATCGAGGACATCGCGCCGCTGTTGATCGGCGAGGACCCCACCCGCGTCGAGTACCTCTGGCAGATGATGTACCGCCAGCACTTCTGGCACTCCAACGGGATCGTCCGCGGCACCGCGCTCAGCGGGATCGACATCGCACTGTGGGACATCCTGGGCAAGGTGCACGGCGTGCCGATCCATCGGCTGTGGGGCGGACCCGTCCGCGAGTACGTGCGCCTCTACTCCCACCTGGGCGGCGGGCGGATGGAGGATTTCTACGAGACGTCCCCGGCCGATGCGCGGCGCTTCGGGGATCTCGCCTCCGCCGCGGTCGAGGACGGGTTCACGGCCTTCAAGTCCATGGCCGTCCCGTCCACGATGCCGCTCGAAGGCCTGCGGCCGATCCGGTACGCCGAAGCCTGCGTGGCGGCGATGCGCGATGCTGTGGGCGATTCCATCGACATCATGGTGGACTGCCACGCCCGCCCGTCGCCACGGATGGGCCACCTGTTCGCGAAGGCGCTGGAACCCTACGGCCTCTACTGGCTGGAGGAGCCGTGCTGGCCGGAGACCATGGACGACATCGCGCTCATCCAGCACTCCGTGGCCACCCCGATTGCCACGGGTGAGCGGCTCGTGTCCCAGCACGCGTTCCGCGAGCTGCTGGAGAAGCGCGCCGCCAGCGTCATCCAGCCCGACATCACCCACTGCGGCGGCCTGAGCGAGGCACGCCGGATCGCCGCCATGGCCGAGGCCTATCGCGTGGCGATCGCGCCGCACAACCCGCAGGGGCCCGTGAGCACGGCGGCGTCGCTCGAGTTCGGTTTCGGCACCCCGTCCTACATCATCTGCGAATCCGTCCACGCGGACGTCCCCTGGCGCAACGACGTGGTCACGGAGAGCTTCACCGTGGAGCGGGAAGGCCGCCTCGTCCGACCGGGCAGCCGGCCCGGCCTGGGCATCGAGATCGACGAGGCGGAGGTCCGCCGGCACCCGTTCGAGCAGGAGCTCCCCCAGCGGACGTTCTACGCCGACGGCAGCGTCGGCGACTGGTGAGATGGAGCGCACGATGACAACCCCACCACCGGCGGTCCGACAGCCGTCGTTCACCGGACGCATCGGCGTGGGACGCGCCGATATCACGCCGCCGGTCGGCATCTACGCGCGCAACTGGGGCGCGGCCACCACGGACGTCGCGGAAGGGATTCATCGTCCGCTTGGGGCAACGGCACTCGCCTTCAGCGAGGGCGACGACGACGCCCCCATGGTCCTTGTGGCACTGGACCTGGGCTGGTGGACCTCCGTCGCGGACGAATGGCACGTGCGTGGGGCCCTCCTCGAACGGTTCGGGCTGGATCCCGCGCGGGTCCTCATCAACCTGTCGCACACGCACGCGGGTCCGTCCGTCGCCTCCGACGACCGTGAGATGCCCGGCGGCCACCTCATCCCCGCCTATCTCGACCTGCTGCGCGACCGGCTGATCGATGCCGTGGGACAGGCATTGGACGACCGGAGGCCCGCGTCGCTCACGTGGAGCACCGGCCGCTGCGACCTTGCCCGCAACCGCGACCAGCCGGACCCGGAACGCCCGCGGATCGTCGTGGGGTTCAACCAATCGGCACCGGCGGACGACACGCTCCTCGTCGGCCGGGTCGCAACTCCGGACGGGACGACCCTGGCGACGATCACCAACTACGCCTGTCATCCCACGACGCTCGCGTGGGAAAACCCGCTCATCTCGCCGGACTACGTGGGAGCGTTCACCGAACTCGTGGAAGCGGCGACCGGCGCCCCTGCGCTCTTCCTGCAGGGTGCATCGGGCGAGTTGCAGCCAAGCGAGGCGTACAGCGGCGACACGGCGCTGGCCGACGCCCACGGCCGGCGGCTGGGGTACGCGGCACTGTCCGTCCTGGCTGGGATGCTGCCGCCGGAAACGCAGCTCGCGTACACCGGGGTCGTGGAATCGGGCGCCCCTCTGGGCCTCTGGCGGCGGTCGCACCACGCTGGATCCACCGGCATGGCCGCCGTCCAGATCGATGTCGCGCTTCCCCTCAAGAACCTCCAGTCCACGGCCGAGATCCGCGCGGAACTTGCTGGCTCCACGGATCGCACGATGCAGGAACGGGCCCGCCGGAAGCTCAGGGTTCGCGAGATGGTGGGCGACGGCACGGTCGCGGCTATGCCCGCCTGGGCGTGGCGGCTGGGCGGCACCGTGATGGTCGCCACGGTCCAGGAGGCCTATTCGCCCCTCCAGACCGAATTGCGCCGGCGGTTTCCGGACCGCGCGGTCGTGGTCATGAACCTCACGAACGGCTCCTGTGCCTACCTCGCGTCGGCGGACCGCTACGACCACGACATCTACCAGGTGTGGCAGAGCCCCTTCGAGCGGGGCTGCCTGGAACGAACGATCGAGGCGACGGCAGCCGCAGTGCAGGGGCTTCTGGCCGCATCCTGATCGATGGGCGCCGCGACTGGCCGGCCGACTCTGGCCCGCGCCGCGGACGCGCAACACGTGGCGGGGCCGACGGCGCACCATCACCGCTGACGCAGGACCGCGGACAGACGAGCCGCCCGCGTCGGGAGGTCCAGGTGGGCAAGCAGTTGCTGCGGACGCAGACCGATCGCTGGAACGGGACCGGCGGTGGCTGGGCACAGGGCTTCCGAAGCGGGAACATCGTCTTCCTGCAGGGCCAGACGGGACTCACGCTCGACGGCGACGTCGTCTACCCGTACGACCCGGCCGGCCAGGCACGCCAGGCGCTGGAGAACATCCGCACACTGATGGAGCTTGCCGGGGGCACGCTCCATGATGTCGTGAAGATCGTCGTCTACGTCACGGATCGGGCGCACCGGAAGCAGGCGTACCCGGTCATCGACGAGTACTTCGGCGATCTCAAGCCCTGCAGCACGGGGCTGATCGTCAGCGGGCTCGCCCTGCCGGAACTGGTCGTGGAGATCGACGCCTACGGAGTCATCGACGACTGACGGGCTCGCGCGGCCGCCGGCTCCGTGCGACCGCCGGCTCCGGGATGGCCGGTGCCCGCGGTAGGATCGCGATCGGCCACACGCTGAAGGAGACGCCGGTGTCTACGCTCCCGCTGGAGTTCGCGTTCTGCACCCCACCCGGCGACCGGGAGATGGGCCGGGTGAATCGCGCAACGCTGGTGGCCGACCAGGACCGGCTGCTCACCTTCGCGACTGCTCATTTCCGGTCAGTCTGGGTGTCGGACCACATGATGGAAGGTGATCGATACCGGATCGAGCCGTGGACCCAGCTCACCTGGATCGCGGCCCGGTTCCCCGGTGTCCGACTGGGTCACAACGTCCTCGCCAACTCGTACCGCCATCCGCCGCTCATGGCCAAGATGGCCGCCAGCCTGCAGGAGCTATCGGGCGGGCGCTTCATCCTGGGCTACGGAGCGGGCTGGCTTGAAGCGGAATACCGCGCCTACGGCTACGAGTTCCCGTCCGCGCGCGTCCGGATTGCCCAGATGGAAGAGGGCGTGCAGCTGATCCGCGCGATGTGGCGCGATTCGCCGGCCAGCTTCGAGGGCGAGTACTACCAGGTCCGCGACGCGTGGTGCGAGCCCCGACCGGACCCGGCGCCCCCGATTCTCATCGCCGGTGAGGGCGAGCAGTTCCTGCTGCGTGCCGTCGCCCGCCACGCCGACTGGTGGCTGTCCTACGGCCACCGGCCCGAAGTGCTCCGCCACAAGATGAGCGTGCTGGCCGACCACTGCCTCGCCGAGGGTCGCGACATGGCGACGATCCGCAAGGCGACACCGCTGACGGTCTACCTCGACCGCGACCTCGGGACCGCCCGACGCTGGGCCGGCGACGCCGTCAACGCCGAGCAGCCGGCATTCGCCGGGGATCCGGCGGCCCTCCGGGACCGGTTGACCGAACTCGCCGACATGGGCTTCGAGATGGTCCAGCTCCGGTTCGCGCGGATGTTCGACACCGCAGACCTCGAGTTGTTCGTGCACCACGTCAAGCCCCACATCGGGTGATGGCCGGGGCCGCGCGGCCGCTCGACGGTCGCGTCGCACTCGTGACCGGAGCCAGTCGGGGCATCGGGCGTGCAATCGCACGGCGCCTCGCGGCGGACGGCGCGGACGTCGCCGTGACCGCGCGGGATCCGGACAGCCTCGCCGAGACCCTCGGCGACGTGCTGGCGGCGGGCCGGCGCGGCCTGGGGATTGCACTGGACGTGACCTCCCTGGCGTCCATCCGGGCCGCGGTGGTCCAGGTGGAAGCTGCACTGGGACCCGTGGACATCCTCGTCAACAACGCCGGCATGCAGCGCCTTCGCCTTGCGCTCGACGTGACCGAGGAAGACTGGGACATCGTCCTCGACACGAATGTCCGTGGCGCGTTCTTCGTCGCGCAGGCCGTGGGGCGCGGCATGGTTTCGCGGGGCCACGGCCGGATCGTGAACATCGCATCGATGGCCGCCCTCAAGACGAACCCCGAGCGTTCGGCCTACAACACGAGCAAGGCCGGGCTGATCGCCGTCACGCGGACGCTGGCCCTCGAATGGGCCGCCAGCGGCGTTCGGGTGAATGCGATCGCGCCCACGTTCGTGGAGACGGAACTGGCCGGCCTGTGGCTGGACCGGCCCGGTATCCGCGAGTCCGTGCAGGCGGCGATCCCGATCCACCGGCTGCCGAGCGTGGACGAGGTGGCGGCAGCCGTGGCCTACCTGGTCTCGCCCGGAGCGGACGCGATCAACGGCGTCGTGCTGCCCGTGGACGGCGGGATCGGCGTTACGTAGGGCTCCACCGCGATCGCCGCGGCCCCCGGGACCGCCCGCGGCCGGGCCGGCGGTCAGCCTGGGATGGGTCGGGAGGTCAGCCCGGAGATGATCGTGTCGATGTGCATCGTGAACTCGAGTGCGTTGTGGATCAGGTTGCCGAGAGGAGTCTCACTCCCCTTCTCCGCCCCCTGGCCGATCGCGGGCCAGAACCCCTCTGCGGCCTGGTGCTCAACGAACCAGTCGCCCATGCGGTAGGTCCAGGCCTCGTACTCGGCCGCGCCGGTGATCTCGTACAGGAGTGACGAGCCCCAGCCGCTCTTGCAGACCGGGCCGTACTTGAACTGCGCGAGTGTGGCGGCCATCGAGAAGGCCTGGTAGCGCCGCGCAAGGTCGAGGTACTCCGGGCGGGGCTCCGCCATGTAGAGGCGGCAGAGGAAGGCCGCCGAGATACCGCCGATGGTCCATCGCTGGTTGAGGTCCGCCTGGTTCTCCACCACGTACCAGAAGCGGTCCTTCTCGTCGAACGTCGTGGTGGGGGCCTGCCGGATCCGTGACCAGTCGTAGTAGAACCGGTTCGGCAGGTCCGGCTGCGCCGCGTAGATCCGTTGCAGGAAGCCAGCCACCCGGCGGGCCGTTTCGAGATCGCCCGTCGCGAGTGCGGCGAAACCCGGGCCGGCGGCGTACGGAATGCTCTGGTCGTCGCCCATGTCACCGTTGGGCAGGCGGTCGTTGGCGAAGCCGCCGGACGCGGGATCCTGCCAGCGGAGCATCTCCGGCATGAGTCCCAGCGAGAGGTCGTACTGGCCCAGCGCCTGGGCGCCCACGATCAGCGCGGAATCGCGATAGGCCCACGCATCGTTGAAGACGCGGAACGGACCGTCGATCCGGCCGTCCGACGTGAGCATGTTGCGACGGAACCACCCGCAGACCGCGCTTGCTGCCTCCGTCTCCCCGACGAGGGCAAGGGTCCACGGGGCCCGGTAGAAGTGGTAGCCGTCCCGCGCATCCCCCAGCGAACCGTCACGGTTCTGGTGCGAGAGGATCCAGGCGGTGGCGCGCCGGCGCGTCTCGGTGAACGCGTCGAGGTGCGCCCGGCGATCTGCCGGAACGCTCGCAGGAGCAGGGGCGGTGACGGTCATCAGGTCCTCCGTGACGGCGTGCGGGGTTTCTTGCGGGGGCCGGTGCCTGGCGCGGCGGAGGCAGCCGGCGGAGAAGCGGCAGGTACTGCAGCCGGACCAGGGGCCGCGGGATCGGGTTCGTGCCCAGCGGCAGCATGCGCCGCGGCCGCAAGGGCATCAAGCCGGTAACCCGAGCGGGCCGCCGCATCGATCAAGGCCGCGGCGGTTTCCCGCAGGACACCGCCGGGCTCCGTGTCGAAGTCGGGGGTCGATTCGCCACCCTGGCGGGAACCACCTCCGGAGGATGCGACCCGATCGATCCGGAGTGCCTCGATCGTCGCCGCCCACGACGCGAACGCCTCGAATGCCTCCCGGTTGAACCATCGCACGTCGCGATGGACGTTGACCTGGAGAAAGCGGGCGGTGGAATCGTCGGCCAGCCATGCGTCCAGGATGGACGCGACCCGCTGGGGCAACTGGGCGTCGCGATTCCACGCGTGGAGCCCCAAAAGCGCGCTCACGGCCTCGACACGTCGCCAGGCGTCCCCCTCGGAGGCGCCGTCCAGGCGTGAGGCCTCCGCGATCACCGGCGCAAGGCGCCAGTCGGCGATCCAGTCGCGTGGAGCGCCCACGGTCACCTCCTGCCCAAGGAGCGTCGGGAGGCGATGCAGGAGCAGCCATGCGGCCACGAGCGCAGGAGGAGGAGGCGCGGCAGGCGCACCGACCGGCCCAGCGGCGCTGGCCGAGTCAGCCGCGCGGACCCGGACTTCAGGGCGGACATCCGCATCGCCCAGGACCGCATCCCGGGCAGCAATCCATGCCAGCCCGTCCACGATCGCGCGAGCCAGCGATCCCGATGCAGCATCATGAGCATCGGGCGCAGGAGGAGCACCGGTCAGCTCCCGCGCCGCCCGGACGAACGCGGCCACGTCGTCGCGAAGGTCCGCCGCTCCGCTGCCATCCCCGGAATCCGCAACGCGCCGGAGTCGCCCGGGCTCCAGGAGCCGGCGCAGGGGCTCACGCACCGGCCGCAGCGCAACCTCGCGCAGCGCATCGGCAAGATTCGGGACGCCCCGCCCACCAAGCTCAGCCGCGAGATCCCCCCACCGGTCCCCGGACTCGCCCGCGACCTCGCGAATGCCCAGCAAGACGCGGCAGTCGTACGCGCCGAGCTCCAGGTGCAAGCCCCGTGCGTGGATCTCGCGGCTGCTGTGCAGGGTCTCCAGCCCGCTCCGCACGTCTCGCATGGCGACATGCCGGTCCTCGTCGGCATGCAGACCCAGGCCATCGGCAATCGAGCGGTGCGTGAGCTCGAGACTGCCCTCCCCGGTTCGGGCGGCATAGGGCACCGATTCGCGGATGCGGCCGGAGGTGGACCCGTAGCGGTTGTTGTAGACGACGAGGCTCGTCTCGCCGTCACCGCGGTTGGAGTAGGCGTACACGTCCTCGTCAACGGTCCCGTCGTCGCGCACGAAGTCGTAGAAGCGGAAGTCGGCCACCTCCGCAAAGAGGCCGCGCCGATGGAGCAGCGGCGCGATCTCCCGCTCGTGCCGCTCCACCATCCATGAATCCGGCTGCTCGTCCCAGTAGGCGCGCCGGTACTCCATCCCGTACTTCTCGCCGAAGCCCTCCACCTGGCCGTGGCCGAACATCGGCAACCCCGGCAGCGTCGCCATCACCGTGGCGATGCCGAAGTACTTGTCGCCCTTGCCGAACTGGTCCACGGCCGTGCGCTCGTCAGGGTTGTTCATGAAGTTGACGTAGCGCTTGAGCACTTCCGGGTCGAATTCCAGCGTGTTCCGGATGACGGTGCGGTAGTTCGCGTTCTGCTCGTCACGCAGCATGTTCATGAACGCGCTGTTGTACACGCGGTGCATGCCCAGGGTTCGAACGAAGTAGCCCTCCATGAGCCAGAAGGCCTCGGCCAGCAGCAGCGTATCCGGCACCTCGGCGGCGACGCGGTCAACCACCTCACGCCAGAACTCCACGGGCATCAGCCGCTCGAACTCGGCCTTCGGCATCGCGTGCTCGGCGCGCGACGGGATCGCTCCGCCGTGACCCGGCTCGGGGTACCACAGGCGCTCGATGTGGCGCCGGGCGAGCGTCATCGCCGCGTCGAACCGGATCACCGGCGATCGGCGCGCCACCGCGAGGATCGTCCGGATCACCGATTCGCGGACCTCCGGGTGGATGTAATCCAGCTGGGCCGTGTCATTCCACGGCATGCTGGTCCCGTCATTGCCGTGGTAGACGTAGCGGACGTCCCCGGAGGCGCGATCCCAGCGCTTGAACACCACGGCGGCGTCGGTGTTGTCGAAGTAGTGGTCTTCGATCTGGATGCCCACGCGGTCGTCCTGCGAGAGATCCGGGCCGCTGAACCGGTACGCCGGGTAGGGCGGCTCCGGGACCGAAACGAACCAGTCGGGGTGCTCCACCACCCAGCCCGAATCCACGCCCATGTGGTTGGGCACCATGTCCGACGCGATCCTGATCCCGCGTGCCCACGCCCTGGACTTGAGGTTCTCGAAGGCCTCTTCGCCACCCAGGTCGTCGGCGATCCGGTAGTCGTCCAGCGAATAGGCGGATGCGACCGCCTCTGGGTTGCCGCGCAGTTGCTTGATCGTCTGCGACGCCCGGCTGCGTTGCCACAGTCCGATCAGCCAGAGGCCCGTGAACCCCCAGGCCGCCAGCCGGTCGAGTTCCTCGTCGGGGATCTCGTCGAGCCGGGTGATCGCCCGGCCATGGCGCCGCGACAGCTGGTCCAGCCACACGAAGCTGCTCTTCGCGACGAGGACCAGCCGGGGCATCCAGTCGCGGTCCGTGCTGAAGCGCTCCGGTTCGGACTCGCCGGCGCCCGGACCCTGCCAGCCGGACTCGGTCAGCCAGGCCCGTCCGGCCCGCCGGGCTGCGTCCTCGCTGGCATCGCCGGGGCCGGGCGGATGGAAGCGCCGCCAGGTGCCCAGTTCCTCCTCGGCCAGCACGTCCAGGCTGGTGGCGAGCCGATCACCGAACTCCGGGAGCGCGACGGCCCAGTGCTCGCGAACGTACCGCAGCTGCCCGGCGAGCGAATCCGGCACGGCGACGGCCGGCGCCCGGAGCATCTCGACGAGCGCCTGCCCATCCGGCCCGAACGGCGGCTGGGTGGCGAAGTAGCCGACAAGGCCGGCGATCACGTCACCGTATGGCGCGCCGGCGGCGAGCGGCTCATCGTCCAGGAGCTCCCGGAACGGCGCCACGGCGGGGTTCGCATTCGAGAGCCACAGCACCAGCAGTTCGGACAGCGCCCGTTCGCCGTTGGGAACGCCGTTCGTGGCGCCCGCGAGGTACTCCGTCGCGCCGCTGCCGCCGGAGGACTCGCCCGCGATGGGAAAGCGTTCCACGAACGCCTCCAGGGTCTGCTGCACGCCTGCGTCCCCCAGCCGAGCCCGAAGCGCCGCCAGCGCGTCTCCCATGACCGTGGGTTTCATCTGCTCGCGATACAGCGCGGCAACCGCCCGAAGGATCTCGGTCAGCAGTCCCAGGGCGGCGAGCTGGCCGCCGTGGACGACCCGGGCGGGATCGCGGCTCCGGTCGTCCAGTTCGTTCATGCGCTGGGCAAGCCGTCGCGTGGTGGCGAACGCGGACGGGTCCCCGGCGCTCGCTTGCACCACGATGTCGTCGGCCCCGTACCGCTCACGGGCGTCGCGTGAGATCTGGAATGCGAACGTCACGTCGTCACCGGCTCCCGGGTGCCGCGCCGCATGATGCGGCCTCCCGGCGGCCGTGCAGGAATGCCCGTGGCGGTGTTGCGCGCCGTGGCGATTCCGGCGGGGCTTGTGCTACCGGGACGGCCCGAACAGTAGCGCGAGCCACGAATCCAGGGACGTCTGCGGCGCGGGCTCCGGTGCGAGCCGAACCGAAGCGGATCCGGGCGCGTCCGGTGGGAGCGACGGTGCGTTGGCCGCAAGCACGAACCGCTGATCGTGCATGTCCCCAAGCCCGAAGGCTCGGGCCTGGAACTCGATGAAGGATCGCTCCTGGACGATCGCGCGTTCGTGCTGGAGCGCCACGACCTGCACCGAGAGCGCCGCGTTCTCCGCGCGCACCTCGTCCGCACGTGCCGCCGCAGCGGATGCCTGGCCCACCTGCCGTGCGAACACGGCGACGATCCAGAGGCTGATCACCACGCCTGCCACCCAGCCTGCCCGCCGGCGACTGAGGCCCGCGATGGGCAGCGCCCTGAGTGCCGCCTCCGCGGGCTGGGAAGGTGCCGGCTCCTTCGGCGGCGAACCCACGACGCGCACCGGCGGCCGGCGGCTCGGGGAATCGGCGGCCAGCGCCCGGGAACGCGAGTGCGGGGGCACCGCCGTCGCGGTTTCGGCGCTGTCCGCAAGGTCATCCGGCTGCACGGAGTCGAGGTCCACCCCGTTCGGCCAGTCAGCGTCGTCCATTGGCCGGAAGCGTAGCTACGACCCCAGGCAGTGTCAACCGGGACACCGCGTGACAGACAACGTGTCACGCCGCACGCGGAAGGTGTCGGCGAGCCATCCGCAAACCGCACAGATGTTCTATCGTGGAGTCGTGATGCGACGCTATGCGCCGGCAACGGTGGAGGCAGTCCTGGAGGACCTCCTTGGTGAGCCATCGCTTGCCCGGGGTGTCGTCCATCACGAGGTGATCCCGGCGCGGCCGGCCGCCTACGCCCCCCTCCCAGCCTGGCTGGATCCGCGGATTCGCACCGGCCTGGCTTCCCGGGGGATCGATCAGCTGTACACGCACCAGGCGGATGCGATCCAGGAGGTGCGTGCCGGACGGGATGTCGTCGTCGTGACGCCCACGGCGTCCGGCAAGACGCTCTGCTATGCCCTGCCCGTCCTCCAGGCCATCGCGGATGATCCCTCGTCCCGCGCCCTCTTCCTGTTCCCCACCAAGGCGCTGGGCCAGGACCAGGTGGCGGAGTTCGGCGAGCTCGCGCGTGCCTCGGGCCTTGTCGTCAACGCCTCCACGTATGACGGCGACACGCCGGCACCCATCCGGTCGGCAATCCGCACGGCCGGCCAGGTGGTGGTCACCAACCCGGACATGCTTCACGCGGCCATCCTCCCCCACCACACCAAGTGGTTCCAGCTGTTCGAGCAGCTGCGCGTGATCGTCGTGGACGAGCTGCACACCTACCGGGGCGTGTTCGGCAGCCACGTCGCGAACGTCCTGCGCCGGCTGCTGCGCCTGTGCGCCCACTACGGTTCGCACCCGGTCATCGTCTGCTGCTCCGCCACCATCGGGAACCCCACGGAGCTGGCCGCCACCCTTACCGGTCGCGCGCCGGTCCTCGTTGACCGCAACGGCGCACCCTCCGGTGAGCGGCACCTGCTCCTGGTGGACCCGCCGCTGCTCGACCCTGCGAGCGGGGCGCGCGGCTCTGCCGTCACCCTTGCGCAACGCTGGGCCCTGCCGTTCCTGAGGGCCGGCCGGCAGACGATCGTGTTCGGCCGGTCGCGGACGGCCGTGGAACTCCTGCTGACGGGGATCCGGGAGTCGCTGCGAGACGGGGCCGGTCCGCGGAGCAGGGTCCGCGGGTACCGGGGCGGCTATCTCCCCACGGAGCGTCGGGCCATCGAGCGCGGGCTGCGGGACGGCGAGGTCCTGGGCGTCGTCAGCACCAATGCGCTGGAGCTCGGCGTAGACATTGGCCGGCTGGATGCCGCCGTCCTGGCCGGCTACCCGGGCTCCATCGCCGCCACGTGGCAGCAGATCGGCCGTGCCGGACGCCGCCAGGGGGTCAGTGTCGCCGTCCTCGTTGCGAGTGGCTCGCCGGTGGACCAGTACGTCATCCACCACCCGGAGTTCCTCCTCGCAGGCTCGCCGGAGGAAGCGCGGCTCGACCCGGACAACCTCCATGTGCTCCTGGCGCACGTGAAGGCCGCCACGTTCGAGCTGCCGTTCGCCCAGGGAGAGACGTTCGGGTCCGGCCCCGCGGACGATCTGCTCGCGTTCCTCGAGGAAGAGGGCCACGTTCGCCAGGCTGGGGACGGCCGCTGGTACTGGTCGTCGGAGAACTTCCCGGCCTCTGCCGTGTCCCTCCGCACGGCGGCGCAGGAGAACGTCGTGATCATCGATACCACGCCGGATCGGCCCCGCGTGATCGGCGAGGTTGACCTGTTCGCCGCCCAGACGCTGGTCCACGAAGATGCCATCTACCTGCACGAATCTGCCCAGTTCCACGTGGACCGGCTGGACTGGGACGAGCGGAAGGCATACGTCCGGCGCGTGGACGTGGACCACTACACGCAGGCGGACCGCGCCGTGACGCTGAAGCCGCTGGATGTCTTCGCCGAGGACGCCGCGCCCGGCGGCACACGGCTCCACGGCGAGGTGATGGTGGCCAGCCTCGCGACCATCTACAAGAAGCTCAAGTTCGTGACGAACGAGAACCTGGGCTGGGGCCGGATCCACCTCCCGGAAATCGAGTTGCAGACCACGGCGTACTGGCTGACCGTCACCGAGGCCGGTGGCTGGCGGCGGAACGAACTCGATGCGGCTCTCGTCGGGGCCGGGCGGGCGTTGCAGACGGTTGCCAGCGTGGTGCTGATGGTCGATCCGCGCGATCTCGGGCTGGTCACGCAGGTCCGCTCGCCGCACCATGAACTGCCCACCGTCTTCCTGTACGACGCCGTTCCCGGCGGGGTGGGCCTGGCCGAGCGCCTCTACGCTCGACATGTCGACCTGATCACGGGCGCTGCTGCGCTGATCCGCGAGTGCGAATGCCAGGGCGGCTGCCCGGCCTGCACCGGGCCGCGACTGGAGCCGGAACTCGACGTCACCGGCCTCGCACTGCGCCTCCTCGCGCAGTTGGGCGCCCCGCTCTCAGTAGCGGCGGCATGAGCTCGTGACACAGGCCGCGATGCTCGCCCGCCGGCTGGCCACCTTCCGTCGCGAGGACACCGCTGCGGCCCGGCCCAGCGGGCACGTGGCACAACGGTCCACTGCGGGCAACGGACGCCACCGGGGCACGGAGCTCGCGAACCGCCTCGCCGCGGCCCTGGACGCAGAGGTCGTGGTCACCCCACAGGGATCCATCGTCCGGATCGAGGCTGCCGCACGAGCCTTGCCGCTCGACCGTGAGGCCCTGGCGCACTTGCCGGGGCAACCGCCCGCGAACGTCCCGTTGGTCTGCCTGGACACGGAGACGACAGGCCTCGCGACGGCCGCCGGAACAGTCGCCTTCCTCGTGGGTCTCGGCTGGTGGGAGGACAGCCGCTTCCGGCAGGTCCAGTTGCTGCTGCCGGATCAGCCGGATGAGCCGGCCCTGCTCGACCTCCTCGCATCCATGATCCCGTCCCACGCGTGGCTCGTGACCTACAACGGCCGCGGGTTCGACTGGCCATTGCTGGTTGCGCGGTTCCGGATGGCACGGCGGGACGCACCGCCACACGCCGGACACCTGGATCTCCTGGCCACCGTCAGGCGCCTGTTTCGTCACCGCATGGCGGACGCTCGGCTTCGGACGGCAGAAGAGGCACTCCTGGGGATCGCGCGCGTGGATGACGTGGAGGGCTGGGAAATCCCGGGCAGATACCTCTCGTTCCTGCGGGGTGGCGATCCCCAGCCGCTCGTCCCGGTCGTCCAGCACAACGACCGGGACGTCAGATCGCTGGCCTGCCTGCTCGCGCACCTCGCCGATGAACTCGGGGACCACGATCGCCGGCGCCTGGCACCGGACGGCGATCTGCTGGGACTCGCCCGCACGTTCCAGCGCGAGGGTCGCCTGGACGAGGCGCTGCAGTGCCTGGACATGGCCGTCCAACGGCCCTTGCGACCGGCCGCGAGCCTCCGCGCGGCCGCAACGCCACGCCCGGGAGCGACACTGGGTTCCGCAGGCGCGATCACCTCGCGACCGGCGGTCGTGCCGCGACCAGCGGTCGTGCCGTCCGCCTGGCTCGTGGACCGGACCGATGACATCCGTGTCGCCATTGCCCAACGATCCCAGGCCCGCCTGGCGAGGCTGACACGGGATCAGTTGGCGCGCGAACGCGCACGTCTCCTGAGGAGGCTCGGGCGGCGTGATGAAGCCAGGCTCGCGTGGCATGCCCTCGCCGGCAGCAGCGGTCCCCTCGCCGCGGTAGCGTACGTGGAACTCGCGAAGATCCTCGAACACGTCGAGCGCGACTTCCCGGCCGCGCTGGACGCCGTCACGGCCGCAGACAGCCTGGTCGCCGGGTCGGCATCAGTCGACGCTCCGCTGCCCGGCCTCCACGCGGATCTGCGGCGCCGGCGCGAGCGCCTCGTGCGGCGGGCAGCCGGCGACACCGGTCGGGTGCCGGCCTCGCTAGAGACGCCCGGGCGCGGGCCGCATGCCCCTGCGCATGCGCTCCTGAATGGCTGACCGCGATGGCACTCCCAGCAGGCCCGCTCCTTCCACGCAGCACGAGGCTGCGGCAGCTGCCAGCAGGAGGTCTGCGCCTCCGCGGCGGCCGCCGACCAGGCGCGGATCCAGCCGCGCGGCGAACAGGGCGGCCAGGAACGTATCCCCGGCGCCGGTCGCATCCACCAGTTCGTTGCTCGGGATCGCCGGGTACCGCCGCATCCATCGACCGCGTCCGGCCTTGTTCGGCCCCACGATCAGGCCGCCATCAGGTCCATGGGTGAGGGCCAGCGTCGCAGCCGGAACCAGGAGGTCGGTCAACCGGCGGATGGATGTCGCTGGCGCGACATCGTCGCGGCTCAATCCCACCAGCGTCGCGCGCCTCAGGAGGCGGGACGGCCTCGGCTCGCGCCGGATGACGTGCCCATTGGGCGCGAAGCTGCGCAGGAGGCCCTGCCAGCCAAGCGCAACCGGCACATCACCTGGGATCGCATCTGCCCAGGCATCGCCCAGTTCATCGGCCACCGGCGCCGCGAACCATCCCCGTGGCGTGCCGAGGCCGGGGGGCAGGCTCAAGAGGACCTCCGGGCGCAGGGGATCGCACGCCTCCATCCAACGCTGCGTTCGACCGGCCGGCGATTCGACGTTCTCGAAGACCGGCCCGTGGTCCAGGGGTGCGACGTGAAGGTGCACGCCCGCATCGCGCAGCAGGTCCAGTTCGCGCGCCCCGGCGGCCGCCGCGTCGGCGCCCAGCACTGCCGCCACGCGGAGCCCCAGGCGGGCCAGGGTCAACGAGGCGAACGTGACGGGCCCCCCGAGGCGCCATCCCCGAGGATCCTCGAGGGCGATGTCGCGGGATGCGGCGCCCACCACCAGGACGTCGATCGGGGTCTCGCCGCCGGGTGGCTCGTTCACCCCGTCGTATACTCGCTGCCCCGTCGCGCGCCCCTACTGTCCGGGCGTGCACGGATGCCGAGCAGGAGCTGGTCGTGTATTTCTACGAGTTGCACGAGGGAGACGACGACCTCTTCGCAGACCTGCTGCTCGCCCGCGAGACCGAGATGGAGCCGGACGTCTTCTTCGACATCGTCCAGACGATCCGCCATCGCATCCAGGACTCCTTCGAGCACGATACGCTCGTTCAGGCCATCGCCGAGGAACTGGAGCGCGATTTCGACTTCATCGCGATCACGGACGATCGCCTCCACGCCGCCGTCAACGTGTCCAAGAACGAGAAGGACAACTTCCTTGCCGAGCTTGACGAGGACGACGAAGAGGACGATGAGGATGACGACGCGGGCGACGACGACGACGCCGATCCCACCGCCGGTGACCTGCGCAGCCTGTACGTGGACCTGGACGTCAACCCGGACCTGAGCCGGAACTAGGCCTCGGCCGGCTGCGACCGCGGAGTTCGCGGCCCCAGCCAGGACCAAATCAGCGCGTCGCGGGACCCGCTCCTGGCCGCGGAGATCGCGCCGGGCCGCTACCGGCTGAAGAGGATCTCCATGACGTCACCGTCGTGGACGATGTACGTCTTCCCTTCGGAGCGCAGTCGCCCGGCCTTGCGGGCTTCGGCCATCGAGTGCAGGCGCAGCAGGTCTTCATAGGCCACCACCTCAGCGCGGATGAAGCCTCGGGCCAGGTCCGTGTGGATGGCCCCGGCCGCATCCACGGCCGTTGAGCCATCATGGATGGGCCATGCGCGGACCTCGTCCGGCCCGGCGGTCAGGAAGCTGATCAGGCCCAGCAACCGGTAGGACAGCGCGATAACCCGGTCCAGGCTGGACTCCCTGAGACCCAACTCCTCCATGAACACCGCGGCATCGGCGGGTTCCAGTTCGCCGAGTTCCATCTCGATCCGCGCGGACAGCGCATCCACGAGCGTATGAGCGTGGGTATAGCGGCTGGAGATGGACGCCACGATCTCGGCCTCACGGGGAAGGTCGGCCTCGCCCACGTTCAGCAGCACGAGAACCGGCTTCTGCGTCAGGAAGCGGAAGCCGCGGATCGCCTTCTCGTCGTCCGCCGAGAGCTCCCCGTCCCGGATCGGCCGACCCGCGCTCAGGTCTTGGTGCAGGCGCTCCAGGATCACCAGCTCGCGGTCGTTCGCCTCGCGCTCTGCCGGCGTCCCGTGGCGGCCCTGGGTCCGGAGTCGTTCGATCCGACGCTCGGCCATCACGAGATCGGCGAGGATGAACTCCAGATCGAGGCGCTCGATGTCGCGCCAGGGGTCCACGGCCCCGTCGGCGTGGGGCACGGCAGGATCGTCGAATGCCCGCACCACGTGCAGAAGGGCGTCCGAATCCCGGAGCCGGGCGAGGTGCTCCGCCGGCAGTTCCTCTGCACCGACGCGCCCCTCGGTGGACGCCGGCGGCGCGGGCAGGTCCGCGTACGTCACGTCGGCCTGGATGACCTTCTTGGGCTTGAAGATCGCCGCCAGGCTCGTGAGGCGTGCGTCGGGCACCTTGACCACGCCCACGTTGAGCTGCATGCCCCCAAAGCCGCCGGTGTCGGCGTGGCCACGGGTCAGTGTGTTGAAGACGGTCGTCTTGCCGGACGAGGCAAGCCCAACGATGGCGATCTGCATGAAGGTGAGATTCTCCGAAGGGGATGTCGGCGATTTGGGCGCAGGGGACATCCTACGTGCCGGGATGCCAGAGCCCGGCCAACGCGCGCGGGGAACGCGGCCATGAAGCCCGCGCGCAGCCTCCCGGACGCTTCCTCCCGATTCCTTCGGCGAAGAACTTCGGCGCCGAAGTAATTCTGCGCGGGCGCTGGCCGGGGGCGGTGCGGCCGACTAGCGGCGCAAGGACGCGGATGAGCCGACGTGCATTGGACGGCCCCGGAGCCGGCGATCGAACGCGGCACTTCGAACGCGGAGCGTAGCCGCGGGCGGTCAGTACCCGGCGTCCGGGTCCACGACGTTGTCGAGCGGCTCGCCGGCCGCGTACCGGACGAGGTTCTCGCAGAACAGCCCGATACTCCTGTCGAGAACGCGGCCACTCGACCAGGCCGTGTGGGGCGTGACGATCACGTTCGACAGGTCGTAGAACGGGGACGTCGTCGGTAGCGGTTCCTCGCGGAACGTATCCAGGATCGCGCCGCCCAGTGGTCCCTCGCGCAACGCACGGAGGAGTGCCCGCTCATCCACCAGCCGTCCGCGCGCGACATTGATGAGCCATGCCCCGGGCTTGACGGCCGCCAGGGCAGTGGCATCGATGAGATCCTCCGTCTCGGGAGTCAGCGGCGCGGCAAGGACGATGAAGTCTGATCGGCCGAGGACCGCGGGCAGCGCCTCGGGCCCTCCCACGATCTCGATCGCGTTTACCGCGGTATCCCGGCCCTCACCGTTTGCCGACGTCGCCAGGCCGGAATCCACGGCGCCATCGACGCGCCGGCGCGTGGCGATGACACGGCATCCGAACGCCAGCGCAAGGTCGCCAACCGCTCGCCCGATGCTGCCGAGACCCACGATCCCCACCGTTACGTCGCGCAGCTCCGTCCCCTGCAGCGGCTGCCAGGTGCGCTCATGCTGCAACTCGAGCAGTTGGGGGAGCCGCCGGCTGACGGCAAGGATCATCATCAGCACGTATTCCGCGATGGGTCCGCTGAACACCCCTCGGGCGTTGGTGATGACGAGTCCGCGGGCTCGGCCGGCCGGCGTCAGCACTCGCTCGACGCCGGCGGTCGCCGAGTGGACCCAGTGAAGGCGCGGAGCACGGACCAGGAGCCTGTCGAAGGCATCGGCGGAGATGACGCCCCGAAGCAGCACCTCAACGTCGTCCAGCGGCCAGTCCGCGTGACCGTCCCGCGACACCATCACCAGGCGGGCACCCGGCGCGGCGGCCGTGATCCGCTCGAGGTCCTGCGGCCGGTATCGGGCGGACAGGATCGGACTCAGGGCGATGGCCGCAGGCACGCGGCCGGGACCGGTCCTCTTGCGGATCATGCGGCGGGCGCCGTCCCGACGGCAGTCGGCGGGATGGCGCCCATCACGCGGCGGACCCACGCGGCCGGCGCCTCGAGCTCCTCGTCCCTCGGCAGGGTCTCGGGCCCATCCCACAGTCTCACGAGGGCCATCGGACCCGCAGTCCGGGCGATCTCCGCGACGAAAGCTTCCCCTCGCCGGTACTGTTCCATCTTCAGGTCCATGCCGGTGATACGCATCATCGCCCGCTCGACGGGGGACCGGTTCTGACGCCTGGCATGGAAACGTGCGCTGATCCGGGCGACGTCCGGCACCAGCTCTCGACCCACCTCATCCGTGACATAGTCGCAGAACCCCTCGAGCAGGCTCATCACGGCCTGGGTCTCGCGGAAGAGCCGCCGCTGCTCGTCGCTCATCAGCCGCTCCAGCCAGTGACCGCCGTCCCCAGAGCGCAGTGCCTGCCCAAGCCGCCGGATTCCATCTCGGCCCAGGGTGGACGTGTCCCGGGAAAACGATGCCAGCTGCGCCTCCAGGCGTGAGGCAAGGTACGGCCGCAGCCAGGGATGTGCCTCAAACTCGAAGGCGTGCGTCGTCTCGTGCAACGCGATCCAGGTTCGGAACGGCTCCAGCGGCAGGTCGAGGGCCAGCGCCGTCTGGCGGATGTTCTCGTCCACGAACAGCAGACGTCCGGGGGTGGTCTCTGCCGCCAGCAGGGCGAGGTCGTACTGGCCCAGCACGCGCTGGCCCATGAACCCGAGCATCAGCCCGATCTGGCGTGTCGTGACGAAGCGGTTGGCCAATGCCATCGTGGCTTTGCCGAGGCCACCGCCCGCGGGAATGATCTGGTCCAGGAGCTCGCCTTCCAGGCGGCCGACGAGCGTTGCGATCGTTGCCACGTTCGCGTGCACCCAGCCGGCCCGGTCCACCACCCCAGCCCGGTCCACCACGCCCGGCAGGTCCGCACCCAGCGCGCGCGACAACGCCGGCACGATCCGGACCATCGCCGCCGCATAGGCGAGCTCAGCCGCCCGAAGCTGGTCCGCCGGCAGAGCTCCCGGTGCTGACGCGAGTCGGCGAACAGCGAACGCTTCGGCACCCGGCCAGTCCACGAGGCCCTGTCGGGCCAGCCGCTCCGCCCGGCGGCCGAGCACCGTGGCCGCCGCGCCCAGGGCGGAGCCGACGAGGAAGCCGAGACGCCACACGCGTGGGTCGTCACGCACGGGCCCGCGCGGACCCGACCGCCCGCTCACGAGGAATCCGTCCGGAGCGCGACCGCGAGCACGTCGGGGAACTCGGAACCGAACAGCCGGGCTGCGAGCGAACGGAAGAGGTCCACGTTGCCCGTGGTGTACTGGACGTGGACCGGAGATGTCGTGCCGCGCGGCGCCTCCAGCCCGTTGACGGAGAGCAGTTCGGCCAGCGCCGAGGCGGTCGCCGAAGCGGAATCGACGATCGCGACGCGCTCTCCGGCCACCTCCTGCAACAGCGGCCGCAACAGTGGGTAGTGCGTGCAACCCAGGAGCAGGGTGTCGATGCGCGCCGATGTCGGCAGGGGGAAGATGAACTCACCGCGCGCATCGCGCTGGCCCAGCAGCGGGGCGAGTGCTTCTGCCACGGCCGCGCGCGCAGCAGCCCCGGTGAATTCCCCGGCCTCCACGAGCGGCACGAGATCCGGGGTCGCGTGCTCGTACACCTCGACAGCCGGGTTCTCGTCCTTGATCGCGAAGAAGTACGCATGGGAGCGAACCGTGGCGGGCGTCGCGATCACCCCCACGCGCCGCGATCGGGTAGCCAGCGCGGCTGCGGAAGCGCCGGGCCGGATGACCCCCAGGATCGGGAGGTCGTACCGGCGGCGGAGATCAGGCAGGGCGACCGCCGTCGAGGTGTTGCACGCCACCACGATGGCCTTGACGTCATGGCCGGCCAGCATGTCCAGCGCCTCGCCGCTGAAGTCACGGACCTGCTCGTCGGATCGCGTCCCGTACGGCGCGCGCCCGTTGTCCCCGAGGTAGATGGTGGATTCGTCGGGCAACCGTCGCATGATTTCCCGGAGGACCGTGAGCCCGCCCACCCCCGAGTCGAAGACGCCCAGCGGCCGCGGGTCCGACACGCCTACTTCCGGCGCGCGGAGGTCGCCTGCTCGCGCCCTGTAACCGAAGACGCGATCCGCACGATGTCCTGGCTGATGGCCGCGGAGGGGTTGGCCAGCACGAAGGGCAATCCCTCGTTGTTGCTCTGCACCACGAGCATGCCGTCCGAGACCACCGTGTGTTCCGGGGCACGTCCCAGGGCGCGACGCAGGTCGTCCGGCGACATGCCGCCCGCGCTGTCGGACCGGTTGACGAGGTAGCGGACCTTCTCGGGCGCATACCCGATCGAGTGGAACGTCTCGGCGATGGCAAGCGTGTTGTGCAGTGTCGTCGAATCGTAGGTGACGATCTGGATGATCCAGTCGGCCGCGTCCAGGAAGGCGAGGCTGATGTCCGACAGCGCACTCGGCATGTCGATCACGATGACCTGGTACACGCGACGAAGCAGCGACAACACCTTCTCGATGTCGCGCGTGGAGACCATCTCGGCCATCTCGATTCGCGGCGGCGCGAGAAGAATGTCGATGCCCGATGGGTCCCGCCACAGGACGTCCTGCAGATCCGATTCCTGGATGCGATCCGTCGGGAGATCAAGGATGGACGGCGCATCCACCGGCACCTTGAGGAGGGCGCGCAGGTCACCGAACTGGAGGCTGCCGTCGATGAGGACCGTGCGTGTCTCCTGCTGGCCGATCGCAACGGCAAGGTTGAACGCGATCGTGGTCTTGCCCACGCCGCCCTTCGGGGCGAAGACGCAGACGATGCGACTCGCCGCGTCTCCACCTTCGCTCTGGCGGGCGCGAACCGCCTGGATCTTCGTGAGCACGTCGTAGGCCGAGAAAGGCATCGACAGCACGCCGTGAATGCCGAGGGACGGCGCCACCTGCACGGGCTGCTGGGGCACGGTGAGCACGATCACCGGCAGGCCGGGGCTCTGCTTGTGGATCTGCGCCACGAGGGTCATGCCCTTGGTCCGGCCCTGGAGCAGCGCGTCCACCATCACGATGTCCGGCCGCAGCTGAGCGATCTGGTGGAGCGCCTTGCCGCCATCCGAGACGACATCGAGAAGCTTGATCCCCGCCTGGGAGGCCAGCAGGTTCCGGATGTACTGGGCGACCTGCGGGACGTCCTCGACGATCAGCAGGCGAACTTCCTCGCCCGAAGCGGTGGCCATCGGGGCGACTATACCAAGCCCGGTGTGCCGGCCGGCCCGCGCGTCGGCCCGCCCGCCCGGTGTGCCGGCCCGCCCGCCCGATGCGCCGGGCTACCGCTGCGGGACCTCCGTCGGGTTGCCGGCGATTTGCCCTGTGCGGCCACCAGGATGGCGCGGTCGTCCCCCGGTCCCAGCGGCGCGAGATCGTACCCGCCCGCGATGACTTCCACGGTCAGGCCGGCGTCCTCTGCGAATGCGCGCAGTTCGTCGGCTCCCACAAGGCGGAGACGGTCGTGTCGAATCCAGCGTCTGGGCGGCTCACCCGGGTGGCCCTCGTCGTAGATGGCCGTGAGCTCGACCGTGGCCGTGGCCGCGTCGTGCCAGGCACTCGCAAGCTTCGTGACCACGACGCCCGTGTCCGGGTCCCGGCGCGAGTATTCGAGCCCGAGTCTCCCGTCATAGCGTGCGAGATCGTCCGCGTCGGGCAACCAGACGTCGACCACGGCAAGCCCCCCTGGAGCAAGCTGGTCCGCCATCGCCTGGACGGCCCGCCCCTGGTCGGCCCGCGACCCGAAGACCAGCAGCGAGTTCAGGGCAATGAAGGCGAGGCCGAATGAGCCGGCGTCGACGCGCGCCGAACGTGCATCGCCCTCCAAGAGCGTCAGGTTTGCGCGCGCGCCGGGACCCTCCCGGGCGACCCGCGCCCGCGCCCGGCGCAGCATCGCGGGATCGAGGTCCATGCCCGTGACGGAGTAGCCGGCGGCCGCAAGCGGGGCGGCAATGCGGGCGCTGCCCACGCCCAGCTCGAGGATGGGGCCGCCTGTCCGCGAGGCGAGCGCGAGGTAGAGATCGAGGTCGCCCGGGTCCGCAAGCAGATCCACGTCGTACAGCCGGGCGAGGGCATCGGCCATCGCGAGTTCCACGCTGCTCACGTGGCCCGGCCCGGAGCGGTGCGAGCCGTGCCGGTCGCCCGTCGCGCAGACGGTGCGTTCCCGACCCGGGTCATGCTGTGAGTGATGGCGTGAGACACGGGTGGCATCGAGTCCGGCACGGGCAAGGTCGGGTCGTGTTGCGGGCCCGGGGGCGGCAGTCTGCGCGACGTCCGGCTGGGCGCTCGTTCGCGATCCTAGCACCGGCCCCGCGGCCGTCCACCGGCTGATGGTCCTGGGCCCGGCTGATCCGCTGACCGGGCCCGACCCGCTGACCGGGCCCGACCCGCCGGCCGCGGACGAACCTCAGCCAGACCGCTCGCGGTATTCGCGCCAGGCGGCGTCCACCAGCCGGGGATCGCAGAACAGCTCGATGGCCGTTTCGGCGACCAGGATGCCGGCCAGGAGCGTCACGTCGTCCGCCCGTTCGGTCAGGGCTGCCTCGCGGAAGCCGACCGAGTGCCAGGGCACCTCCGCGTCGCAGATCGCGATGTGCGGATGGATGGTGGGCAGGATCTGGCTGACGTTGCCCAGGTCGGAGCTGCCGGGGGTGGGGCCGGGCGGCGCGTCGGCCAGTCCATGGGCCGCCATCTGCGCGGCAAAGCGTTCGCCCAGGGTCCGGTTGTGGAGCATCGTGGACGACCCGCCGGAGAACACCGCTTCCCCCTCGCACCCGGTCGCGGCCGCCGCCGCCTCGACCAGCGCCGCGAACCGGGTCCGCATCTCTCCGAACGACGCCTGGTGTGCGGTCCGGATCATGAACCGGCCGGTGGTCCTGGCAGGGATGATGTTGGCCGCCATACCGCCGTCGAGCACGATGCCGTGGACGCGGGCATCCGGGCGAAGCTGCTGCCGCCACAGGGCGATGCCGTTGAGCATCATCACCATCGCGTCCAGCGCGTTCAGGCCGTCCCAGGGGTACGCGGCTGCATGCGCCGGCCTGCCGGTGAAGGTGACGTCGACATCCTCGCAGGCGAGCATGTGGCACTCGACGTGGGTCGCCGAGGAGGGGTGGTACAGGAGTGCCGCGTCGATCCCGGCGAACAGGCCGTCATCGATCATCACCTGCTTCCCGGAGCCACGCTCCTCCGCCGGGGTGCCGAGGAAGACGATCTCGCCAGGCAGGAGGTCCCTGACCGCGGCCAGGCCGATTGCTGCAGCGACCCCCGACGCGGCCATCGTGTTGTGCCCGCAGCCATGGCCGAGCCCCGGCAGGGCGTCGTACTCCGCGAGGATGCCGATCCGTGGCCCATTGCCGCCGCGGCCGCCGGGCAACCGCCCGCGGACCGCCGTCTCGAGCGATCCCACCGGATGCTCGACGGCGTAACCGTGCTGGGCGAGTGCGCCGGCAATCCACGTGGCCGCCAGACGTTCCTCGAAGGCTGGCTCCGGGTTGGCGTGAATGCGGTGGCTGAGTTCCACGATCTCGGCGCGTGCCGCAAGGATGGTGCTGGTGGACCGGCGCTTCAGCTCCGCGAAGGGCTCCGCGGAGGGGGCGCCGAGATCCAGGCCCATACCGGGCGCCGGGGTCGTCATT
>JANPDJ010000066.1:0-9975 GCA_031431395.1 Chloroflexota bacterium
CGGCGGCCGGCGGGGAAGCGTGTGCTATCTTAGCGCCCCGCATCGGCCCCTCCGGGACCCGTTCCGTGCTCAACCTGACTGAGGATCTTCATGGCTCGTGAATGCGCGATCTGCGGCAAGGTGTCCATGGGCGGCTTCAACCCCCAATCGTCCGGGATGAACCGCGTTCGGGCGCACCGTCGCTACCAGCCCAACCTCCAGCCTCTCGTCATCACCGTCGCAGGCGCGTCCAAGAAGGAACTTGTCTGCACGCGATGTCGCCGCACGCTGAACAAGAACGCCCAGTAGGTTCCACCGCAGCAACGCGGCCTATCTCGTGAATGCCCGGGGATGCCCGGGCGTTTCCGTTTCTGGCCTCGGCCCAGTCTGACCGCCGGGCGGCCCTGAGTAGCGACGCAGCCCGGGATCAGGCGGCAGTATCCAGCCAGATCGTGAAGGGCCCGTCGTTCACGAGTTCCACGGCCATCTCTGCGCCGAACTCCCCGCGGCCCACGCGCGGACCCAGGGCCTCCAGGGCACTGCAGAATCGCTCGTAGAGACGTTCGGCCAGGACCGGTGGCGCGGCCCCCGTGAACCCAGGCCGGCGGCCCCGCCGCGTGTCGGCGAACAGGGTGAACTGGCTGACGACCAGGGCCTCACCACCGACATCGATCAGCGACCGGTTGGTCCGGCCTTCGTCGTCGCGAAAGATCCGCAGCTCCGTGATCCGGCGCGCCAGGGATTCGGCGACGGCCTCGTCGTCCTCCGGCCCGACGCCCAGCAGGACCACCAGCCCGATGCCGATCCGCCCAATGACCTCGCCGGCCACGCCGACTTCAGCCCGCGACACCCGCTGCAGCAGCGCACGCACCGCGTCAGGCCGGGAAAGTCGGGCGGATACCAGAACGGCCTGCCTCCGCGATCGCGCGGATTCGCCCGATCTCGTGGCGCATATCGGCCGACCGCCAGAGGGCGGACCCGACGACGAGCGTATCTGCCCCGAGTGCGCCCGCCGTGCCCGCAGACTCGGCCCGGATTCCACCATCCACGTGCACCCGGCCACCCGGACGCAGGTAGCCACGCGCGCCGGCGCTCTTGTCCGCGGCTTGGGGCATGAATGCCTGGCCACCGAAGCCGGGCTCCACGGTCATGATGAGGACGAGGTCGAGGTCACCCCGAAAGGCATCGAGCGCACTGAGCGGTGTCCCGGGTTTCACGGCAAGGCCGGCCTGGCGCCCGGCCGCCCGGATCGCGTCGAGCGTGGGTTGGAGGGCCTCCGCGATCTCGACGTGGATCGTGATCGAATCGCAGCCCGCGTCCAGGTAGTCATCGAGGAACCGGCCCGGCTGCGACGTCATGAGGTGGGCGTCGAACGGCAGGCTGGTCGCGTCGCGCACGGCCCGAATCGTCCGCGGCCCGAACGTGAGATTCGGGACGAAGTGGGCGTCCATCACGTCGAGATGAATGCGATCCGCTCCGGCCGCGGCAACGCGTACGATCTCCTCTCGCAGGCTCCCCAGGTCGGCGTCGAGGATCGACGCTGCGATCTCGATGCGGGTGGCGCCGGCTGCACCCTCCACGACACGGCTCGTGCCTCGGGTCATTCGCCCAGCCCGGCCGGTAGGGCCGCGCGGCTGCGCTCGCCGCGCAGGGCCACGGCGCTCTCGGAGACGATCCGCTCGCGACGCCGCGCCACGGCTGGGGCGGCCGGCTCCCCTGCCCGCTCCGCGGCGAGCTGGCCGCACGCCGCCCCGATCTCCTGGCCGCGGTTCCGCCGGATCGTGGTGGCGATTCCCGCGGCGCGCAGGTGGCCGGCGAATCGCTCGATGCGGTCCATGGGGCTCGCTTCCCACGGCGTGTGCGCGACCGGGTTCATCGGAATGAGATTGACATGGGCGTGGTCGTCGCGGAGGAGGTCTGCCAGCGCGGTGGCGTCAAGATCCGTGTCGTTGATGCCAGAGATCATCGTCACCTCGTAGGAGACACGCCGGCCGGTGGCGCGCGCGTGCGCCCGGGCCGCGTCCACGACCTCCGCGACCGGCCAGCGCCGGTTGAGCGGGACAAGGACGTCCCGCAGTGGGTCGCGCGCGGCGTGGAGCGACACGGCCAGTGTGAACTGCGGCCCCAGGGCAGTCAGCCGGCGGATTCCCGGAACGACGCCGGACGTGGACACCGTGATGTGCCGTGCGCCGAGACCGAACCGGCGAGGGTCGGCCAGGGCGTCAACCGCAGCGAGCACGTGGTCCAGGTTGAGGAGGGGCTCGCCCATCCCCATGAAGACCACATTGGTCAGGCGCTTGCCCGCACCGGCGAGCCGGCGAGCGGCATGACGGACCTGGTCCACGATCTCGGCCGTGTCGAGGTCCCGCCCGAAGCCGAGTTCGCCGGTCGCGCAGAACGGACACCCCACCGCGCAGCCTGCCTGGCTGGAGATGCACAGGGTGTGCCGTTCGCGCTGGCCGGACCGCGCCGGATAGTGCATCAGCACGGATTCGATGAGCGTGCCATCTGCCAGGCGGTGCAGCGCCTTCTCCGTCAGCCCGCCATCGCTCAGCTGGAGTTCGGTCTCGGGGATCGTGTCCAGCCGATAGGCTGCCTCCAGGCGATCCCTGAGTCCGGCCGGGAGGGTCAAGATGTCGGCGGCGCTCACTGCCAGCACGCTCCACACGCCGTCGAGAACCTGGCGGGCGCGGTACGAGGGTTCGCCGACCGAAGCCATCCAGGCGTCCAGTTCCGTGGGAGCGACACCGCTCAGTCCCGGACGGGGGTCGTCCCCGGCGTCGGTGCGCGGTGGCGGTATCGGTTCGACCACCGGCAGGACCGGGCGGCTGGCGGCATTCATCGGGACGGCGAGTATCCCACGGGCCGCTCGATCGGCTCGAGCACGAGGTCGGGGTTGGTCGTCTCCACGCGTTCCCGCAACAGCGCCGGACGCCCACGGAGCGCTTCCGCGCCGGACATCCGGTTGCGCCCGGCCGGCTGGACTTCGCGCAGGACCAGGGCGCCCTCCGCGGTGGCGAGCAGCAACTCGTGCGGCGCCGCGTACAGATCGCCGGGCATCACGTCCGTCCGAGCGATGACCACGTCTGCATGCCAGACCGTGAAACGGCCGGCGGGAACGGCGAACCAGGAACCGGGCCACGGCTGGAACGCACGGACCTGGCGCTCCAGCGTGACCGCGGTCCGCGACGGATCCAGCCGTCCGTCATCGCGGCGCAGCGGTCGGGTGATCGTGGCACCGCCCGGCGGTTGTGGCCGGGCAGCCAGCTCGCCACGGACCCACGGGACGAGACAGCGCAGGAGCAGGTCCGCACCGAGGCTCGCCAGCAACGCCTCGAGCTCCGGGCCCGTCTCCGTTCCCCGGAGCAACACCCGGGTGGTTGCGACGATGGGACCGGTGTCCAGCCCTGCGTCCATCCGCATCAACGCCACGCCGGTGCGCTCGTCCCCGGCGAGGATGGTCGCTGCGACCGGCGAGGCCCCGCGGTGACGGGGCAGCAGGGACGGGTGGAGATTCAGTGCGCCGAACGGGACGTTCAGCAGCGCCGGCGGCACGATCTGGCCGTAGTCTGCGAGGACGATCAGGTCCGGCCGCAGACCCAGGACGCCCTCGACCGATTCGGGCCGGCGGAGGCGCTCCGGCGCGAGGATCACGCCCACTCCGAGTTCACGAGCGGCGCCGGCGACCGGTGATTCGCGGATCGCGCCCGTCCGGCCGGCCGGGCGCGTGGGCGCGGTGACGACGCCCACGAGCGTGACCTCGGTCGAAACCGCGAGCGCGCGCAGCGCATCGAGCCCGAAGGTGCCGGTGCCGATGAAGACGGTACGGACGCTCACACGCGGACCTTAGCCGTGAGCGATCCGTGGCGCTCGCCCGAGTGCGCGGGACCCGCCGCTACGCCAGTGTCCGCTCTGCCTGCTGGATCTCCTCGGACTCGTCCTCGCCGGTGCCGACGGGGATCAGCTCGTCCAGCGAGGCGAGATAGTCGATGTACAGCTTGCCCTCGAGGTGATCCAGTTCGTGCTGGAGCGCGCGCGAGAGCAGACCGGAGCCGGCCACCTTGATCCGGCGTCCGAACCGGTTCTGGGCCACGACCCAGACCCGCTCGCGGCGGGTGACATAGGCGACGTATCCGGGAATGGACAGGCAGCCCTCGAGGTCCTGATCGTCCCCGTCCTCGCGGACGATCCGCGGGTTCACCAGCTCATGAAGATTGCCCGATACCTCGATGACACACGCCTGCACTGCTTCGCCCAACTGCGGCGCGGCGAGCCCAACGCCCGGCGCGTGACGCATGGAATCCGTGAGGTCGTCCAGCAGTTCATGCAGGTACTTGCCGAAGCTGTCGACGGGCTGGCCCTTCAGCCGCAGCCGGGGGTCACCAAGGAGCACGATCGGTCGAACACTCATGGCCGGGAGTATACCGAGGGGACTCCGTGTGCCTCAGAGGGTCGAATCTGGGTCGACATCCACGGACCACGGGGCGTCCAGACCGCCATCGAGGATGGCCCCTGGATCCTGCCCGCGCAGGAGGATGTTCCACCGCCAGCGCCCGCTGCGCCGGGCAACGTATGCAGGGGCGGGGCCGGCCACGGCAACGTCGGACCCACGCTCCGCGGCTCGCGCACGCAGCCGATCCGCCAGCTCGGTCGCCGCCCGTTCGGCGGCCTCCGGCTCGGGCAGGCCGACCGTCAGTTTCACCAGTCGCCCGAACGGTGGCGAACCGAACAGCCGCCGCCGCTCCAGCTCCGCGTCGTAAAACGCACGTGGGTCGCGGTTGACCACGGCCTGGATCGCCGCGTGCTCCGGCTGGTAGGTCTGGATGAACGCCCGACCGGGACGCTCTCCCCGGCCCGCCCGACCCACGGCCTGGACGAGGAGCTGGTACGTGCGTTCGGTCGCCCGCTCGTCCGGCAGGTTGAGAGCCACGTCGGCTGAGACAACGCCGACCACGGTGACCTCGGGCACGTCGAGGCCCTTCGCAACCAGGCTGGTGCCCACGAGGATGTCCGTACGGCCGTCGCGAAACGCGTCGAGAACGCGCTCGGCCGCCCCGCGACGCTCCACCACGTCGCGGTCAAGGCGTCCGACCCGCATCCCCGGCAGGCGCTCCCGGACCTCGCGTTCCACGCGTTCCGTGCCGCCCCCCAGGAACCGGATCCGCGGCGAACCGCAGGCCGGGCACCGCAACGCGGCCGGGGCAGCTGTGCCGCAGTGATGGCAGCGCAGCGTCATCCCGGCCTGGTGGAACACGAGTGGCCGGTCGCACTCCGGGCACGCCTGCACGTGCCCGCAATCACGGCAGAGCACGACAGACGCCGACCCCCGCCGGTTGATGACGAGGATCGCACGATCACCAGCCGCGCGATCCAGCCCTTGCAGGGCGTCGAACAGCGGCCCCGACAGGAGGCCCCGGTTGCCGGTGGCCAGCTCAGCACGGAGGTCAACCAGTTCGATCGTGGGTTCGGCGCCCGAGGGGCGGGCCGGCAGGGCAATCCGCCGGTAGCGGCCGTCGCGGGCGCGTCCCACGCTTTCGACGGCCGGCGTCGCACTGCCCAGGATCACTGGCGCGCCGGCAAGGCGCCCCAGTTCGATCGCCGTGTCGCGGGCCTGCAGGCGCGGCGTCCGGTCGCTCTTGTAGGCGGCCTCGTGCTCCTCGTCCACCACGATCACGCCCACGTCGTGGAGCGGCGCGAGGACCGCAAGTCTTGTGCCAGCCACGATGTCGACACCGCCCGCGCGAATCCGCCGCCACTCGTCCGCGCGTTCGCCATCGCTCAGCGCCGAGTGGACCAGCGACACCGTGACGTCGAGATCCGCCCGGAGCCGGTCCACGAGCGGCAGCGCGAGTGCGATCTCGGGAACCAGGACGAGGGCCGGCCGGCCGGCGCTGAGGCTGGCCGCAATCGCTTCCACGTACACGGCGGTCTTGCCGGCCCCCGTTACCCCGTCGAGCAGCAGCGGCGTGGGATCACGCACCGCGATTGCCGTGCGAATCGCCGCCACGGCCTCAGCCTGCTCCGGGAGCAACACAGAACCGGTTGGCCGTGCACCGCGCCTACCCGGAGCACGCTGCGCCAGCGCTAGACGCTCGCGCTGGCGGATCTCCGCGTCCACGAGCCCACGCCGGACCAGCCCCGGCAGCGCCGATGAGCCGTGGCGGTCCGCGAGTTCCGCGGCGAGACGGCCACCTGCGGCGTCTGGCTCCATCAACTCCTGGATCAGGTTCCGCTGCCGCGGGCCGAGCGGCCTCCCCTCCCCGCCAGCCACGAGGCGACCCGCCTCGTTGATGCGGATCCAGCGCTCAAAGCGCGGGCCGCCGGACGCCCCGGTGAGCGTCCACTCCAGCGAAACCCGGCCATCCTTCTCAAGCCCGCGAAGCCGACGGATCAGCGCGCCGCGGCCATCGGGAGCGGACATATCTCGCACGGCCCTCGGGCCTCCTGCCAGCTGGTCGAGCACCGCCAACTCGTCTGCAGTGAGCGCCGTGGCCGTGCCGGCACCTGCTTCCGGGGAGGGCGCGTTGCCCGGCATCGCTTCGGCCACCAGCTCCAGGCGCTCGAGGAACCCGGGTGGGAGCATCGCTCGCAGCACCAGCGCAGGGGGTGCGAGGTACGTCCGCGAGATCCAGCGTGCCAGAGCAAGCGACAGAGCAGGCAGCAGTGGGCCGTCCCCCCGGACGCGGTCCACCACGGGCTTGGTGGCGACCGACGGCCGCTCGAGCGCTTCGCCCAGGACCACCGCGAGGGCCTGCCGCCGCCCGTATTCCACGAGCACCGCCTCGCCGGGCTGGATGTCGGACAGGCGCTCGGGCAGGTGGTACGTGTACGTCCGGTTGCCGCCCCCGCCGGCCGCGTCGATGGCGACCTCGACAAGTGGCCCCGTGACCACGGCCGCGCCGGCCTCGGGCCCACGCTTCAGAGACGGACCCGCCGATCTGATCGCGCTGCGTGTTCGGTCGAGATGATCTCGTCGATGCGCTCGGCCGTCCGCTCCACCATGTCGTCCTCGTTGACGACGACATGGTCGTAGTCGCCCTGGCGAGCGAGCTCGATCGCCGCGTTCCGCTGGCGCAGCTCGAGTTCCTCGGCGGACTCGGTCGCACGCGATCGGAGCCGCCGGAACAGCGCCTCGAGCGATGGCGGCACGACGAAGATCAGGATGGCGTCCTGGACCCGTTCCTTGACCTTCTGGGCCCCCTGGACGTCGATCTTCAGGATCACGTCCATTCCCTTCGCAAGGAACTCGGCGACCTCCGCCCGTGGAGTTCCGTACCAGTTGCCGTGAACCTCGGCGGATTCCAATAGTTCACCGGACGCCTGGAGCACATGGAACCGCGCCCGGCTCATGAAGTGGTAGCTGACCCCGTCGACCTCGCCCCGGCGCGGGGCGCGCGTGGTGCAGGTCACCACGAAATGGTGGTCGTGCCGCCGGGGACCGTGACGCTCCCGGTGCCGGCCCTTGAGCGAATCGATGATCGTGTCCTTACCCACCCCGGACGGACCGGAAATGATCACGAGCACGGCCCCTGGCGCCCCCACGAGATCGCCGTGGACTGTCGCCGTCTCCGGCGTCACGGCGTCCGGCGGCTCGCCGGCACCAGTGGTCATGCGACGGTCGCCCTGGGGCCAGCCCCGCGCGCCTGCGCACTTCGACCGTCGTCCCCAGCCGATCGCAGGGACTCGAGGACGCGCTCAAGCTCGTCTGGCAGCGGCGCATCCACCCGAATCAGGTGCCCGTCCCCCGGCGACGCGAACTCGAGGCGCCACGAGTGGAGGAACAGCCGGTCGAGACCGTCGGGTCCCCGGCGCGATGTGCCCGTTCCGTAGACCGGATCGCCCGCCACCGGATGGCCGATGGCATCAACGTGGACACGGATCTGGTGCGTCCGGCCGGTCACGAGGTCCAGCTCCAGGAGCGTCCAGCCGGGGAATCGCTCCCGGACACGGTAGCCAGTGGTCGAAGCGCGCCCGTCCGGCACCACGGCCATCCGGGTCCTGTGGGTCGGGTCGCGCCCCACTGGCGCCTCGATCCGGCCGACCGTCGCATCGACGCTCCCGAAGACCAGCGCGAGGTAGGTCTTCTTGACCCGGCGGCTCTTGAGCTGCGCCATCAGGCTGTGCTGAGCGGCGTCGGTCTTGGCCACGATCAGCAGCCCGCTCGTGTCCCGGTCCAGCCGGTGGACGATCCCGGGACGCTGGACACCGGCGATCCCGCCGTAGTCGATCCCGCGGGCAAGGAGTGCGTTCACCAGGGTCCCATCGGAATGTCCGGGGGCCGGGTGAACCACCAGGCCGGATGGCTTGTCCACGACGAGGAGATCCGCGTCCTCGTAGACGATCGGCACGTGGATCGCCTGCGGCTCCAGGTCCAGGGGCACTGGTGGCGGCTCCACGAGGCGCAGGCGCATGCCGGGCTCCACGATGTCCCTGGCGCGCAGGGTGACACCGTCGTCGGCGCCCGCGGTAAGCCCCCCGTTCGAGATCAGTTTCTGGACGTAGCTCCGCGAGAGGCCCGTGAGATCGGCTGCGACCCGGTCCGCGCGCCCACGTGGACCGCCCGCCGGGACGGTCATCTCCCAGATGGTGTCGGCGCGCGCCGCCACGGGATCAGCGGTGGGTTCAGGGCTCACGATTCGCTCCGGTCAGGGCCGGCGCGACGGCCAGCAGCAGGAGGAGAAGCACTGACCCGGTGATCGCGCTGTCGGCCACGTTGAACGTGTAGAAGCGCCAGGTGCCGATCCCGATATCCACGAAGTCAACCACGTACCCCAGCCGGAGGCGATCGGTCAGATTGCCCAGCGCACCACCGAGCAGCATCCCCAGGGCAAGTGTCACCAGCAGGCTGCCCCCCGCCTGGGCCTCGTACCAGATGATGATCCCGACGACGACAAGGCTGAACACGGCGAAGATGGGCGCCTGGTCCCGGAACAGTCCGAACAGGGCGCCCGTGTTGTGCGACAGCCAGATGCGGACGTTGTCGCCCAATACAGGCGACGCGACGCTGACGTCGTGGTTGGCCGCGATCCAGAGCTTGGCCAACTGGTCCGTGACCACGATCACCGCGGCCAGTCCCACGAACACGGCCCAGTGCGACCTCCGCGCGGCGAGTGTGCCACCGGGAGTCCCGCGCGGACCCTTCAGCCGCTCGGCACCGGCATCCTCGCTGATGCCGGCGGGCGACGGTGCGGCGCTGCCCGGCGTGGCGGTCACGCGTCGAGTCCGCGACCGGTCGCGGGCGCGCCGGCGCCGGGCGTCGAGGTGACGCGAAGGCCGATCGTCACGCGGACGTTGTCCAGGTCCACGGCGGCGCTGGAGACGCCCTCTGGCGGAGCCTCGAGCAGCACCGCGTCGGCGAGTGTCTCGCGCGCGACTGAGTCGAGGAACACGTGGACCCCGACCGGCAGGCCGTCCACCCACGCCGTGATCCGGTCGTCGAGATTCAACTCGGCCTCGCGGCGCAGGTCCTGGATCGCACGCTGCACTTCGCGGGCATCACCCTCCGCGCGAAGTTCGGGTGTGAGCCGGGTGTCGATGACCACGACGAGGCCGTCGTCGTGGGCCACCGCGGTGCCCGGCCGGGGCGTTGCGAGAATCTCCACCTCGTCCGCTGCCAGCGTGACACCGGCAAGTCGGACCGAGCCGTCGGCGAGGAACTCCACCTCGTCCGCCCGTGCGGCGGCCATGATCGCCGGAACCTGGGCGCCCAGCTTCTTGCCGATCTTCGGCAGCAGCGGCTTGACGCGCCGGTCCACGAGCGTCGACTCGTCGCCGATCAGTTCGACGACCTTCACGTTGACCTCGTCGCGGAGGAGCGCCAGCAGCGCATCGCGTTCCGCCAGGTCCCCGCCGGGCAGTGCGAGCCACAGGCGCGCGAGCGGTTGGCGGACCCGAAGGCCAGCCTGGCCGCGAAGCGTCCGCGCGAGTTCAACCGCGCGGCGCACGGTTGCCATCGCCGTCTCGAGGCGCGGGTCGCGGAACGCGGCCGTCTCGACC
>JANPDJ010000067.1:0-15739 GCA_031431395.1 Chloroflexota bacterium
GGGCTTCCTGGCGACGTTGCTGTACATCACGATCGGCGTGATCGGGTTTCCCGCCTTTGCGGAGCACAAAGCCGGCCTCGGGGTCATCGCCTCGTTCGCCGACGGGCACCTCGTGCTGGGTGCCAGGGGTGGATACCTGATCGGGTTCATGGGTGCTTCCGCGCTGGTCGGCCGTCTCGCCGAGCTGGGATGGGATCGGCGCCCTCTCGGAGCCGTCGCCGCCATGCTCGCCGGCAACGCGCTGATCTACGTCGTGGGCCTGCCGTGGCTTGCGGCCGCGACCGGCTTCTCGGCCGCCGACACGATCGCCAAGGGCCTGGCGCCGTTCCTCCTGGGCGATGCGCTCAAGCTGGTCCTCGCCGGCGCGGTGTTCCCGTTCGCGTGGTGGGTCGTGGGGCGTCGGCCCGGCGAACGCTAGCGACGACGCGCGACCGCCGCCGCAGGGCGACGCAGCCCCGGCGCAAACGCCGCTCCGGCGCAAACGCCGCTCCGGCGCAAACGCCGCTCCGGCGCAACGCCGCCCCGGGAACGCCCGCGACCGTATTCTTTCGGGCATGCAATCCGTTACGAAGCTCAACCCTCCCCTTGGCCACGTCCGGTTCGACGACCCCCCGGTGGATCCGGCGGCAGGGGAGGCGCTACTCCGGGCAATGGCGGCCGAATTGCCGCACGTCCGCCTCCTGACCGACCGCTCGGACCGCGAATCCCATCGCCAGGACGAGACGCCGTACCTGCACCCAGGCCTGCCACTCGGGGTGGCGTTTCCGGCCAGCACCCAGGAAGTGAGCGACGTGGTCAAGCTCGCGGCGCGCTTCCGCGTGCCGATCGTGCCGCGCGGCGCCGGGACGGGCCTGTCGGGTGGCGCAGCCGGGATCGAGGGTGGTCTCACCGTCGCGTTGATGGCGCTGGACAGGATCCTCGAGATCGATCGCGAGAACATGGTGGTCGTCGTGCAGCCGGGGGTGATCAACGCGACCCTGAAGAAGGCGGTGGCGGCCGAGGGGCTCTTCTACGGGCCGGATCCCGCCTCCTACGAGATGTGCTCCATCGGCGGCAACCTGGGCACCAATGCTGGCGGCCTGTGCTGCGTGAAGTACGGCCAGACCCGCGACTGGGTCCTGGGACTGGAAGTCGTCCTCGCGGACGGCGCGGTGATCCGCACCGGCGGCAAGAACGTCAAGGACGTGGCCGGCTACGGCCTGACGCAGCTGTTCGTCGGCTCCCAGGGGACGCTCGGCGTGATCACGGAGGCAACCCTGAGGCTCCGGCCGGCGCCGGCTGCCCGGTCCACCCTCCTCGCGTTCTTCCCGACGCTGGAGGCGGCCGGCAAGGCCGTCGCGGGGATGATGGCCGCCGGGATGCAGCCGGTGACGCTCGAACTGCTGGACAAGTTCACGATCCACGCGGTGGACGACTGGCATCACCTGGGCCTCGATCGCGAGGCGGAGGCGATGCTGCTCATCGAGTCCGACCTGCCCGCGCCCGGGTCCGAAACGGAACTCGACCGGGCTGTCTTCGCGTGCGAGCAGGCCGGCACCACGCTGCTGGTCCGGGCCGCCGACGAGGCTGAATCGGATCTGCTCCGACAGGCCCGACGCCTGGCCTACCAGGCGCTGGAGCGCCTTGGGACGGTCAAGATGGAGGACATCGGCGTCCCCCGCAGTCGGGTGCCCGAGATGCTCGTGATGATCGAGGAGATCTGCCGGCGGCACAACGTGCGGGTGGGGACCTTCGGTCATGCAGGCGACGGCAACCTGCACCCGAATCTCGTGTTCGAACGGGATGATCCACGTGCCGAGGAAGTCACCGAGGCCGTGCGCACCGAGATCTACAAGGCTGCCCTGAGCTTCGGGGGCACGCTGACCGCCGAGCATGGCATTGGTCTCGCGCGCCGGGACTTTCTCGAACTGCAGCGAGGACCGGACGCAGTCCGGGTGATGCGCTCCATCAAGTACGCGCTCGATCCGCTGGGGATCCTCAACCCGGGCAAGGTGTTCGCGCCGTTGCCCCCGACGGCGCCGGGCTGACGGGAATCCCCAGCATCGACGCACGCGTGACACGAGAGCTGTCACGGCCGCGGCCCACCCTTGAGTCGCCATGCAGCTGATCGACGGGCGGCCCGTCTACTCCGCCACGGACCTCGTGGGCTTCCTCGCGTGCGAGCACCTGACCAACCTGGAGGTCGCGGCGCGGGCCGGGCTGGTGGCACGGCCGGAGCGCGTTGACCCGGAGTTGGACCGCGTCGTGAAGCGTGGGTTCGAGCACGAGGCCCGCTTCCTGGCAGAGCGTCGGGATGAGGGGCTGTCGATCCTGGAGATCACGCCGGACGGATCGATTGAGGATCGGGGTGAACAGCTCCGGGAAGCCGCGTCGCGCACCCTCGCAGCCATGCGCGCGGGCACGGAGCTCATCTACCAGGCGACGTTCTTCGACGGCCGCTGGCGCGGACACGCGGACTTCCTGCGCCGGATCGAGGTCCCCAGCGAGTTGGGCCAGTGGAGCTACGAGGTCTGGGACACGAAGCTCGCCCGTCACGTGAAGGGGTCCGCCGTCCTCCAGTTGTCGCTCTACACGGACATGCTGGCGACCCTCCAGGGCACTACTCCTGCCGAGATGCACGTGGCCCTCGGTGGCAGCGCCCGGACCGTCGAGCACCTGCGCGTCGATGACTACGCCGCGTACTTCCGGCTCGTCCGCGGTATGTTCGACGCCCACGTGGAGTCGGGGGAGGCACTGCCGGCGTATCCGCCACTCACGCGACCGGATCCTGTCGAGCACTGCGACGTCTGCCGCTGGACCGTGGAGTGCAAGGCGTGGCGGCGGGAGCACGACGATCTGTCGCTCATCGCCGGGATCGGCTCCAACCAGCGCCGGGCCCTCCGTGCCCGCGACGTGGACACGCTCGCGGCATTCGCCGCGGCGCCGCTTCCATTCACCCCTCCGCTGGACGGGACCAGCCGGGAGAGCGTGGCGCGGACCCACGCCCAGGCGGCGATCCAGCTGCGTGGTCGCATCGAACAGCAGATGCTTCACGAGCTCATTCCGCCCTCGCGGCTGAAGGACGGCACGCTGGAGCCCAATCGAGGGCTGCTCAGCCTGCCTCCTCCATCGCCGGGGGACCTGTTCTTCGACATCGAAGGCGATCCGTTCGCCCTCGATGACGGCGTCGACTACCTCTTCGGCGTGCTCGAGCCCGGGCTCGCAACCCCGGACGGCAGTGCCGCCTTCCACGCGATCTGGTCGATCGATGGCGCGGAGGTCACCCGCGAGGCCGAGCGCCGCGCGTTCGAGCAGCTGATCGACCTCTTCATGGACCGGCTGGAGCGTGACCCGGAGCTCCACATCTACCACTACGCGCCGTACGAGCCCACGGCGATCGGCCGGCTCATGGGCCGGTACGGCACTCGCGAGCGCGAGGTGGACCGGCTCCTGCGCGGCGACGTGTTCGTGGACCTCTTCCGTGCCGTCCGGCAGGGCGTCCGCGCATCGGTCGAGAGCTACTCGATCAAGAAGCTCGAGCCCCTCTATGGATTCACGCGCGAGATCAGCCTGCGAGACGCGGGATCGAGCATCGTGGCGTTCGAGACCTGGCTGGAGCTGGGCGGCGACAACCCGGATGACCCGGGCATCCTCGACCGGATTCAGGCCTACAACCGGGACGACTGCGTCTCCACCCGGCAATTGCGCGACTGGCTCGAATCGCGGCGGCCCGAGCTTGCGGCATCAGTGAGACTCGCCGTTGACGCGCTTCCGCGGCTCTCCGCGAAGGACGGCTCGGGGAGCGCGTCCCTCAACGATCATCTCGCGCACGTCGAGGATGTCGCGGCGCGGCTCGCGGCCGGCCGGCCCGAGGACGATCCGCATGTGCTCCTCGGGCACCTGCTCTCCTGGCACCGGCGCGAGAACAAGCTCGGCTACTGGCGCTATTTCCACTTGATGGAGGACCTCACCGACGAGGAGCGGATCGAGGAGCCCGAGCCCATCGGCGGGCTTGAGTACGTCGGGATCGTGGGGGAGGAGAAGCAGTCACTCGTGCACCGCTACCGCTATCCGCAGCAGGAGCACGATCTCCGCGTCGGGTCCACGCCGTCGAACCCCGTGAAGGGGGCCGGCGCGCCGGGAACGGTCCACGCCCTGGACGAGGCCGGCGGCACGATCGATCTCAAACGATCGAGGTCGAGCACCGCGGAGCACCCCCGTTCGCTGGTCCCGGAGCTCGTCGTGCCAGCGAAGGCCCAGGAAGCCAGCCTGCTGCGGATCGGCGAGTGGGTCGCCGACCACGCGTTGGACGCGCCGGGGCCGTTCCGGGCCGTGCGCGAACTCCTGCTCCGACGGCCTCCCCAGTCTGCCGCCCAGGGGATGCTCTGGGGCGCGGACCTCCAGCAGCCCCACGAGGCGCCCGGGGACGCCGCTCGCCGACTGGCACTTGCGCTCCACGGTGGTTGTCTCGCCATCCAGGGCCCGCCGGGGTCCGGCAAGACCACCGTCGGGGCCGAGATGATCGTGGACCTCGTTGCCGCGGGGAGACGCGTCGGCGTGACCTCCAACAGCCACAAGGTCATCGGACACCTGCTCCGCAAGGCTGCTGCATCGGCGGCGGTACGCGGCGTCCCGATGCAGATCGGCCAGAAGCCCGGCAGGGATGCGCTGCCGACGTGCGAGGGCGCCGTCGCCTACACGAAGAACGGGGCGTTGGCGGACGCCCTTCGTGACGGCCAGGTCCAGCTCGCCGGTGCCACTGCCTGGGAATGGGCGCGCCCCGAGTACGAGGGGGCGGTGGATGTCCTGTTCGTGGACGAAGCCGGCCAGGTCTCGCTGGCGAACGTCGTGGCCGTCGGGCCCGCCGGTAGGAGCCTCGTCCTCCTCGGCGATCCGCAGCAGCTCGACCAGCCCATCCAGGGCAGCCACCCGCCCGGCGCAGACCGATCGGCGCTCGCCCACCTGCTTCGCGGCCACCCGACGATGCCGCGCGACCTGGGCCTGTTCCTCGATCGCACCTGGCGTCTCCATCCGCAGATCTGCGCGTATACGTCGAGCGCGTTCTACGCGCGCGAGCTGATGCCGCATGCCGGCCGTGACCGGCAGGTCGTGACCGGGTCCGGCCCCTTCGAGGGCGCTGGCCTTCGCTGGATCGAGGTGAGGCACGAGGGGAACACGGACGAATCCACGGAGGAGGCGCTCGTGGTCGCGGATCTGGTGACGGATCTGCTCGCGTCGCGGGTCGTCTGGACAAACGACCGGGGCGAGCAGCGCGCACTCGGCAAGCCCGATGTCGTGATCATCACGCCGTACAACGCGCAGGTGAGCAAGATCAGTCACCTACTGCCCGGAGCAAACGTCGGGACCGTGGACAAGTTCCAGGGCCAGGAGGCCCCGGTGTCCATCTACTCCATGGCAACCAGCTCCGCCGAGGACGCGCCGCGCGGGATGGAGTTCCTGTACAACCTCCACCGGCTCAACGTCGCGACGTCGCGTGCCCGGTCGATCGCGCTGATCGTCGCGAGCCCGGAACTGATCCGGGTCCGGTGCCGCACGCCCCGGCAGATGGAACTCGCCAACGCACTGGCACGCTTCGTCGAGATGGCCCGGCTGCAGGCCGCCGCCCGGGAATCGGATTTCGCCGCTGCGCCCAATTCGCCGTGACACACTAGCTGTCACAGGCGGCGCCCATGATGCCGGCATGGAAGCCGTGAAGCTCGTATCGCTCCCGCCCACATCGCCACTGCCGGGCACTCGCGTCGAGGTGAAGGGTGACCGCCTCTTCGTCGAGCGCGTAACGCTCGTGGACCCGTCGGCCGCCGCGTACGTGGCGGAGACGCCCGCAGACGACAGGCCCGCCCTCATCGAGCGCGCGCTCCGGATCGGTCTCACCGCGCTTCAGCAGGCCGGCGTCAGCGTCAACGTTGATGTCGTGCGCCGTGAGTTCGAGGCACTGCTCGGCCAGACGCAGGCCACGAACGAGAAAGCCGCACGGGCGCTGGAGGAGGTCCTCCGTCAGAACTTCGCCGACGGTGACGGCCGCCTCCCTCGAACCCTCGAGAAGTTCCTGGGGGACCGCGGTGCGCTGCGGTCGTTCGTCAACGAGTTGTTCGACGAGACCAAGCGCGACAGCGCGATCGGACGGATGAAGTTCCTGCTCGGCGCCTACTTCGACGGGGATGCCTCGAAGCTCGCGCTGCTCCTGGACCCCACGCGATTGAACTCGCCGCTCCACCAGTTCCGGGGCGAGGTGAGCGACGGGTTCGCGAAGCTCAACGACCGCCTCACCGCGATCGAGGCGGCCGCCACGGCGCGGGCCTCGGAGCGCTCGAAGTCCTCTGCGAAGGGCGGCGATTTCGAGCAGCTGCTCGAGGGGATCCTCGCCGACCTCGCACGGGGCGCCGGTGACATCGTGGATCGCACGGGTGACGAGGCCGGGGCGGTTGCTCGCTCCAAGAAGGGGGACTTCGTCCTGACCGTGAACCCGGCAATGACGCGCGGCGCGGACCTGCGGATCGTCGTCGAGGCCAAGGACCGCCAGGTCTCGGGCCGCGCGATGCGGGACGAACTGCGCGAGGCAAAGACGAACCGCTCCGCGGCCGTGGGGCTGGTCGTGTTCACGCCGGCCCATGCTCCGGCGGGCATCGCCCCCTTCGACGTCCGTGCAGGGGATGTCTACTGCGTCCTGGACCCCGAATCTCCGGACGCCTCAACGCTCGAGGCGGCTTTCCGGCTGGCGCGGCTCCTCGCCGTCGCGACTCTGCGCGAGCAGGCGGTCGAGGTGGATGCGGCCGCGATCCTCGAGGCGTTGACGGGCATCCGCGAGCAGCTGGAGCTCATTCGCCGCCTGAAGACCCAGCTGACGTCCATCGGGACCACCGCCAGAGGTGTGTCGGATGCGCTCGACGGGATGCGCGAGATGATCGTCGCACGCGTCACGGAGGCGGAGGCCGAACTGCGGGCGATCGCCGCCGAGGCGAGCCCCAGCTGAATCATCGATCCCATGGCTCGCGCGTCGGCGGCGCGGCCACGCGGTCCAATCAGGGCAGCTCTCCCGCTTCGAACGACCGTACTGGTGGGGAATGTTGTGCGGGCACGCTATATTCACGCCCCGGATCGCTCCACGTGGTCCGCCAGCGAGGATCCTTCATGGCGCGCGCGATGTGGAAAGGGGCCATCCAGTTCGGCCTCGTGACCATCCCGGTCAAGCTCTATTCCGCGACGGAAACGGGCAGGACGATCAGCTTCAACATGCTCCACAAGACTGATCTCACGCGGATCCAGATGAAGGTCTACTGCCCAACCGACGAGGAAGTGATCTCGCGGACGGACACGGTGCGCGGCTACGAGTACGCGCCGGAGCAGTACGTCGTGATCACGGACGAGGACCTCGAGGCCGTGCCGCTCAAGACGATGCGTGCGATCGAGATCCAGCAGTTCGTGGAGCGGCAATCCGCGGACGCGGATCACACCCGGTTCGTCGAGAAGGCCTATTACCTCGAGCCGGAGCCCATCGGCCGGAAGGCCTTCGCCCTGCTGAAGTCCGTGCTCGCGGACAAGGGCCTCACGGCGATCGCCAAGGTCGTGATCAAGGACCGCGAGGACCTGGCGGCCCTTGAGCCATTCGGGCCCACGATGCTCATGACCACCATCAAGTGGCCTGACGAGATCCGGCCCATCAGCGAGATCGACGTGCCCAGGGATGAGCCGGAGTTCAAGCCGGCGGAGCGCAGGATGGCCGAGCAGCTGGTCGCTGCGATGACCTCGGAGTTCAATCCCGAGGAATACCGCGATGAATACCGCGAAGCATTGATGAAGGTCATCGAGGCGAAAGTGGAAGGCCGCCAGGCTCTTGCGCCGCAGCAGTCGGCGGAGCCCACCAACCTCGTGGACCTGATGGCCGCCCTGGAGGCCAGCGTCGCTGCCACACGGCGCTCTCGCGAAGAGAACGAACGCCCGGTGTCGGTTGCCGAGGTCCGGGATCGGGCAGCAGGCCAGGTCGCCGCTCGCCGGACGGGCGCGAAGCAGGCCGCCTCCACGGTGGATCGCGCAGCCGATGAGGAGCCCCAGGAGACCCGGCCGGCGCGTCGCCGCAAGAGCGCCTGACGGCGTCACGGTCCCCGTGGATCGGGGTCGCCGTCTCGTGCCCCGGCCTCGCGATCCGCCGCTGACCTGACCGATGCCGCTCGATCGCTACCGCAGCAAGCGGGATTTCCTGCGGACGCCGGAGCCGGCCGGTGAGCCGGGCACGGCCGCCGCCGCCGCCGCCCAGGTCGAGCCCGCGAGGGGCCGCCGGTTCGTCGTCCAGCGCCATCGGGCCACTCGCCTCCACTGGGACTTCCGCCTGGAGATGGCGGGCGTCCTATCGAGCTGGGCCGTGCCCAAGGGGCCGTCGCTTGATCCCTCGGTCCGACGGATGGCCGTCCATGTCGAGGACCACCCGCTCGAGTACTTCGACTTCGAAGGCGTCATCCCCGCCCGCCAGTACGGCGCTGGGGATGTGATCGTCTGGGACTGGGGGACCTACGAACCGGAGGCCGAGACGCCCGATCCGGTCAGGGCGATCGCGGCCGGCGAACTCAAGTTCCGGATCCACGGGGAGAAGCTGCAGGGACGGTTCACGCTCGTTCGGACGGGCGCGACCGGAGCGGGTGAGGGACGCTCCGCGGAGGGCGGAAGCGAGGCGTGGCTTCTCATCCACAAGCGCGACGAAGCCGCGTCGCCCGGGTGGGACGCGGAGGACTTCCCCCTGTCGGTCAAGTCCGGCCGGACCAACGACGACGTGAAGGCGCAGCGGGATGCCGTTTGGGTCAGCAGCGCCCCGGCGGCGCAGGCAGGGATCGACCTTTCAGGCGCGGTGGCTGCCCCGATGCCCGCGTTCATCGAGCCGATGAAGGCCACGCTCGCGGACCGGGCGTTCAGTGATCCGGGCTGGCTGTTCGAGGTCAAGTGGGACGGCTACCGCATCGAGGCCGTGGTTGATCACGGAAGCGTCCGCCTCTGGACGCGCAACAGGGCCGACGGGGAAACGTACTTCCCGGGACTCCTGACGCCCCCCAGCTGGATCGACGCCCGCCAGGCGATCGTGGACGGCGAGGTGGTGGCGCTCGACGATGACGGCCGGCCGGATTTCGGGCTGCTCCAGGAGCGGATTCGCACGGCAAGCGCTCGCGTTCCCGGCGGCGAGATCGGGCAGGCACCGCTGGTCTATCAGGCGTTCGACCTCCTCTACCTGGACGGCCGGCTCCTGAGCGGCGTCCCGCTGGAGGAACGCAAGCGGCTCCTGCGTTCCGTGCTTCGGGAACACCCGCGGGTGCGGTACGCGTCGCACGTCGACGGCGATGGCGAGGCGTTCTTCGAGGCGGCCGCGGGACGGAATCTCGAGGGGATGATTGCGAAGAACCGCCGGAGCCTGTACGAACCGGGTCGCCGCGCCGCCTCGTGGCTCAAGGTGAAAGTGCGGCCGGAGCAGGAATTTGTCGTCGGCGGGTACCTGCCGGGCGAGGGCAGCCATGCGGACCTGGGCGCGCTGGTGGTGGGCACCTACGAGGACGGCCGACTGCGGTACGCCGGTCGTGTGGGAAGCGGGATGACCGCTCGAATACGGCGCGACCTGCGCCTTCGGCTGGACCAGTTGACGCGTGACGCCTCGCCGTTCGAACCTGCCCCGGAGCGAACCGGCGACCTTCGCGAGGTCCGCTGGGCGGAGCCCCAGGTAGTCATTCGGGCGTCGTTCGCCAACTGGACGCTCGACGATCTCCTCCGCCAGGCGGCCTTCAAGGGAGTGGACCTGGAGAAGGATCCGCGGGTCGTGGTTCGCGAACGGCCCGCTCACGCCGCCGAAGACCGCGATCTGGCCCCTCACGACGGGCTCAGGACCGGGGATCGGGTCAGGGCCGGCGTGACCGCGTCGCGGTCAGCTGTGCGACCAGCCGATCGACGGGTCGAATCGGCCGAACTGCCTGCGTCCACGGAACCGGAGGAGTCGGCCAAATCCGCCGCCGCGGCTGCTCCGCGAGCCCGAGGAGCGGCACGGGACGACCCAGGGCCCACCGGCGCGACCCCGGCCGAGCTTGCTGCCCTCGACCAGCTGCCCGGCGATGGAACCTGGTCGGTGGGCGGCCGCGACCTCCGGCTCACCAACCTCGACAAGGTGCTCTTCCCGCCGACCCCGGAGGATCCGCGCCCCGTGACGAAGCGGGACCTCATCCGCTACTTCGCGTTGATCGCCCCGGTGATGCTGCCCCACCTGGCCGACCGCCCGCTCAACCTGCACCGCTACCCGAACGGCTCTGGAAGCCCCGGATTCTGGCAGAAGAACATCGCCACCGGCCAGGCACCGCTGTGGCTGCGCGTGTGGGACGAACGAGACGTCGGCGATGAGCGCAGCCCGAACACGCACGTGATCGCCGACAGCGTTGCCAGCCTGTGCTGGCTGGGCAACCTCGCAGCCTTCGAGATCCACGCCTGGACCGCCAGGCTGCCCGACGTGTCACAGCCGACGTTCGCCCTGATCGACATCGACCCAGGCACCCGGACCACCTGGGAGCAGGTCATCATGCTTGCAAAGCTCTACAGGACGGCGCTGGAACATCTCAAGGTCCGTGCGTACCCGAAGGTCACCGGCCGCCGCGGGATCCAGGCCTGGATCCCGGTGGATCCCGGGTACAGCTACCGGGAGACGAGCGCGTGGGTGGAGGGCGTCTCACGGGCTGTCGGCGCCGTCGTCCCGGAGATCGTCAGCTGGGAATGGTCCGTCGCGAACCGGGGTGGCCTCGCCCGGCTGGACTACACGCAGAACGCCTCGATCAAGACCCTGGTCGCGCCCTATGCCGTCCGGCCGGCACCCGGCGCACCCGTGAGTGCCCCCATCTCCTGGGACGAACTGGACGACCCGGACCTGAGGCCGGATCGCTGGACCATCCGCTCGATGATCACGCGCGTGGCCCAGCGGGGCGACCTGTTCGCCGGAGCCCTCACGGACCACCAGCGCCTGCCGACGCTCTGACAGGCGTCCGCGCCGTCCGGTGACGTCGACCTGGTCACGCCCACCAGGGACGAGTCACGCTGACCGCGTCCCACTTGCCCTGGGCTGCCGTCGCATCCAGGCTCCAAGGGGACCGGGAGCATCCCGCCACGACGCCGCCGTCCACGTTGGGGCAGCCAGCGGGATCACCGCCACCAGGAGCGACAGGCTGCCGTACCAGACGACCGGCAGCGCCAGGAGGCAGCCGATGGGCAGTGCCCAGCGCCGGTTGGTGTGTGCAGCCCAGGCGATCACGACGAGGGCGATCGGCAGCCGCACCAGCAGCGGCGCCGGGAGCGACCCCGAATCGATGGGTGCACCGGCGTTGCCCACCAGCACGCGGAACCATTCGTCCCATGCCCCCGGCGTGTACGCGAACGACAGCAGCACCAGCCCCGCGGTCGTCGCTGTCGCGATGGCCAACGCCCGCCCTTCGCGTCGAACGGCGAACCAGAGCAGGCCCACACCGGGGGTGACTTTCGTGAGGAGGTGGAATGCCCATGCGCCCGGGTAACGGAACCCGGCCACCAGCGTCGCCGCCAGCAGCAGCGTGATGTTGCCACCGATGATCTCGGGCAGGACCAGGACCAGCACCGGGCCCAGCAGCACGGGCCCGACGAGGTACAGGAGAGCCAGGAGCAGGACCGCGGTCCAGCCGGCCATGAACCACTGCCACGGCAATGCGCGGAGCGGCGCCGTCAATTCGAGGAACGCGGGCGAGTACAGGTAGGCATCGTGGGCGCCCACGCGCGACGTCGCGTAGGGATGCTCGAAGATCGCCGTCCAGTACGGGCGCGCGTCGTGGCCCGTCCCCGGACGGTCCCAGTCATAGGGTTCGGTGGCGGCGACGACGATCGCCCATACGACGACGGCCCAGATGAACCCCGCCCAGACCAGCGCCCGACGACGCCCCGGGGTCAGCACGGGCAGGCTGACCCGCCAGTTGGACATCACCGCGCCAGCGTACTCGGAGCGCACCCAGCAGGGGTCAGCGGAGAGCGGCAAGGACCTCGCGGTCGAATGGCTCGATGGCGTTCCGGGCCCGCTCCGCGTCCGTCTCGCCGGGGGTCGGGGCGCGAGCGGAATGGGCCCCGTTCGAATTGCTCGTCACCCCACGACGGACGGGATTGTTTGCGACACTGCTGGTCCCATGACCGAGACCCATCGGCGCGGAGCCACTTGTCCGGGGCGGAGCGGATGAGTCATCCGCTGCCAGTCCTTCCAGACCCGCGGTTGCCCGCTCGCATCCGCGGTCTCAACGCGTTCCGCCACCGCAACTACCGGCTGTTCTGGACGGGCCAGCTCATCTCCCTGGTCGGCACGTGGATGCAGTCCGTGGCGCAGGCCTGGCTGGTGCTCCAGCTCACGAACGATCCGTTCGCGCTGGGTCTGCTGTCGGTGGCGCAGTTTGGCCCGGTGATGGTGCTGGGCCTGTTCGGCGGTGTAATTGCCGACAGTCTTCCCAAGCGCCAGACACTGATTGCCACGCAGGCCGTGCAGATGGCGCTGGCATTCGCCCTGTCCGCCCTCGTCGCGACCGGAAGTGTTCAGGTCTGGCACATCCTCGTCCTCGCGTTCCTGCTGGGCTGCGCGAACGCCGTTGACATGCCCACGCGTCAATCCTTCACCGTGGAGATGGTGGGGCGGGAGGACGTGGCGAACGCCGTCGCCCATTCCTCGGCCATCTTCAACGGCGCGCGCGTCGTGGGACCGGCCGTGGCGGGGATCACCATCGCGTACGTCGGCCTGGCACCGTGCTTCTTCCTCAACGGCGCGAGCTTCATCGCCGTGATCGTCGGACTGCTGCTCATGCGCGACGGAGAGCTCCACCACGGGGCCCGCTCCAGGCGGCCCGCATCGGTGGGCGACGTGTTCGACGACCTGGTCGAGGGCCTGCGCTACGTTCGCCGGACCCCGATCGTGCTGCTCGCGATCTCCACCGTGGGGCTTTCCTCCACCTTCGCCATCAATTGGGGCGTGTCGGTGCCGCCCATGGTGCGTGACGTCCTGCACTCGGACGCCGCCGGGTACGGGTTCATGATGGCTGTCACCGGGATCGGGAGCCTGCTCGGCGCCCTGTACATCGCGTTCTCGGGCCGCGCGTCCGTGAAGCTGCTCATTGCCGGTGCGCTCACGCTCGCCGTGCTGTTCACCAGCTTCGGACTGAGCCGCCTGTACCCGCTGTCCATGCTCTGCATGTTCGGCGCCGGCACCGGCATGATCGCGATGGCCGCCAGCGCCAACACGCTCGTCCAGCTGACCGTTCCGGACCAGCTCCGGGGCCGGGTCATGAGCCTGTACACAACGGTGTTCGCCGGCTCCACGCCCATCGGCGGACTTGCGACCGGTGCGCTGGCGTCCGGGTACGGCATCGCGTTCGCCGTGGTCCTGGGCGGCGCGCTGTCGATCGTGGTTGCCGTGGGCGGCGCGATGTACGCGCTGCGGAATCCCCGGGTGCTGGCCGGCCCACTCGGCGAGTCGGGTACCGCCTGAACCCCGCCGGGCCGTGCGCCGTTCGCGGGCATCGCGCGCGAGGTCAGATCGCGACCGGATGACCCCACCAGACGCTGGCAGCGATGATCACGTACAGCCCCATGAGAGCAAGCCCTTCCAGCCAGTTGGACTCGCCGTCCACCACGACCAGCGCGCCCAGGATGGCGGCCATGCCGAGGGAAGCGACCAGCAGCGGCGTGAGGACGAGGGTCATGGGCTCCGCCCCGATGAAGAAGCTCGCGATCACGAGGGCCGGCGTCAGCGCGAGGGCGACCTGCAGGCTGCTGTTCTGGATGAGGCTGATCGCGAGGTCGGCCTTGTTGCGAAGCGCCATCTGCACGCCCACGACGTTCTCCACGGCATTACCGGCGATCGCCACGATCACGAGCCCGGCGAACTCCTCGGAGATGGACAGCGTGGCCATGGCCGGCCGCAGCGCCTCGATGAACCAGTCCGCCACGAAGGCCGCAAGCACCGCCGCGATCGCCAGGTTGGCGATCGCCAGCCGGAGGGGCCACGGGCGGTCCGTGGTGGTCTCGAGTCCCACGTCGGCACTCTCGCCGCGGATCGAGAACGGAATGGAGCCCACGAAGACCACGAGCAGGACGAGGGCACAGATGACGCTCAGGTCGCGGGCATGGCCCTCGTCGGGTGCCCCGGGCGCCGTCGCTAGGGTGGGGATGAGCATCGCCGCGACCGCCAGGACCAGGAGCGTCGCGATCCCGCGGGTCTGGTGGCCCGAGTAGCGTTGCGTCCCGTGGCGCAGACCGCCCAGGAAGAACGCCAGGCCCAGCACCAGGAGGCTGTTCGCAAGGATGGACCCGACGAGCGCCGTCTTCACGACGACGATGAGCCCTGCCTGGAGCGCGAACAGGCTGATGAAGAGCTCTGGAAGGTTTCCCAGCGCCGACTGGAGCACGCCCGTCGCCCCGGGCCCCAGGCGATGGCCGATCTGGTCCGTGCCGGCGCCCACGACGGAGGCCAGGCACGCGAGCGCTACGGCCGCGACGACGAAGACGGCGACACTGCTCGCGCCGGCGCTCCGGAGAACGAATGTGGCTGCCGTCGTCAGGGCGGCGATCGCGACCAACGCGGTGGTTCGCCGGCCCATGAGTTCGACGGCCCGGATCAGGGTCTGCACGCCGTCATCGTGACATGACGCGGTGGGTCCGGTGCGCCCCGGAAGGTTCACGGATGAGACAGCCCGACCGACCGTCGGCCTGCGGAACCGTCCCGGCACTCAAGCCGTGAGGCCCGGCTACCATCGGGCCATGAGCGTCCCGGATCACGCGTCGGATCAGCGCTCGGCGAATCGGCTCGCCGGCGAGACCAGCCCCTACCTGCTGCAGCACGCCCACAACCCGGTGGACTGGTACCCGTGGGGCCCGGAGGCGTTGTCGCGCGCTCGGTCGGAAGATCGCCCCATCTTCCTGTCGATCGGCTATTCGGCCTGCCACTGGTGCCACGTGATGGAGCGAGAGTCGTTCGAGGACGAGGCCACCGCGCTGCAGCTGAACCGTGACTTCGTGGCCATCAAGGTGGATCGGGAAGAGCGGCCGGACCTCGACCAGGTCTACATGTCGGCCGTGCAGGCGATGACCGGCAGCGGCGGCTGGCCGATGAGTGTCTTCCTGACGCCGGAGGGTCGTCCGTTCTACGGCGGCACATATTTCCCGAACGTCGCTCGCCACGGACTCCCCTCGTTCCGGGACGTGCTCGCGGGCGTGGCCGATGCGTGGCGGACCCGTCGCCGCGAGATCGAGGAGTCGGGCACCCGGCTTGCCGCCCAGCTCGGCGCGTCCGCGAAGCTTCCCGTCGCTCAATCGCTCGCGGACCGGGACGTGCCGAACCGGGCGGTGGCATCCCTGCAGCAAGCCTTCGATTCACAGAACGGTGGCTGGGGCGGGGCCCCGAAGTTCCCGCAGCCGATGACGGTCGAGTTCCTCCTGCGGCGATGGGCAACGGCGGGGGATCAGCGCGCGCTCGCGATGGCGAATCGCACGCTTCGGCAGATGGGGGCGGGCGGTATTCACGACCAGCTGGGCGGCGGTTTCCATCGCTATGCGACGGACACGGTCTGGCTGGTGCCGCATTTCGAGAAGATGCTCTACGACAACGCCCAGCTTGCACGTGTCTACGTCCACGCGTTCCAGGCCACGGGCGAGCCGGACTACCTGGAAGTCGCCCGGGACACGCTCGATGCGATGCTGCGCGACCTGCGCCGCGACGACGGGACCTTCG
>JANPDJ010000068.1:0-20829 GCA_031431395.1 Chloroflexota bacterium
CAGGTGTTCGTGGCCACGCCGTTCTACGTCCGGTCGCTGCGGAGTGGCCTCCTCGCGATCAGCCAGGACGTGGAGGACGCGGCCCGCATGGACGGGGCGGGGGAGTGGGACGTGATCAGGCGGATCAGTCTTCCGCTGGCGGCGCCCGCCATGGCCGCCGGCCTCGTCATGAGCTGGGCCAGGGCGCTGGGTGAATTCGGTGCGACGATCATGTTTGCCGGCAATGTCGAAGGCCGCACGCAAACCCTGCCGCTCCTCGTGTACTCCGAGTTTCAGGGCAGCCTGGATGCGTCCGTGGCGGCCGCCGCGATCCTGGTGGTTGCCGCGGCGGGTGTCCTACTGGGCGTGCGCCTCATCCGCTGGCCGGCGGCGTTCGGCCTCCGCCCCGGCGCCTGAGACGGGGAGCGTTCCGGTTTCGAAGGCGTACCGCAGGAACACGTGATCCATCGCACGCCGGATGGATCGCAGCCTCGCCCACGGTGCTTCCCGGGCGCTCAGGGCGACGCCCTCCACGAGACCGTGGCGGCCGCCCGCCCCGGACCGGCCCAACAGTTGCGGCGCGAGCGTGAGGAACAGTTCGTCCACCGCGCGATCCGCGACAAGCGCGCCGATCAGGTGCGGCCCGCCCTCGCAGAGCACGACGCGCGCGCCCATGGCGGCTGCCGCATCCAGGACGGCCGCCGCGGTGATCGTCGAATCCCCGGGTGCTTCCACGAGACGAACGTGTTCCGGCAGCGAGGCGCGGGCCCGATGGGCGCCCGCGGCCGTGGTGACGACCACCGCGTTGACGCCCGGCGCGGTGAGCGCCGGATGATCGCGTGCGACGTCCCCGCTTGCGGTGACCACCATTGTCGTGGGCGCCTCGCTGAGCCCAAGGCTCTCGCGCCACGCTGCGTAGGCGGCCGTGTAGGCGCGGTTGACGTGGCCCGGCGTCCAGACATGCCTGGGCGCGGCCCTGACCGTTCCGGCGCCGATCACCACGACATCGGCCATCGAGCGCAGCAGGCCCATGACGAACCGGTCCGGCTCATTGAAGCCGCTCACCTCGCCGCCGCCCCCGTGGCTCCCATCGAGTGTCACGACGCCGTCAAGGCTCGCGACGAAGTTCACCAGGACGGTGGGCCTGTCCGGTCGGAGGGGGATCTGCAGCGCAGCCCCGTATCGCGACAGCGCCAGGGGCAACGCCCCACCCTGCGCGGGCCCGGTGGTCGGGGCCGCCTCCCAAAGCGTCTCGAACAGGGCGCCGCGATCAGCATGGGGTCGGTCGTTCACGGCCGCAGCGTAGCGCCCGACGAGACCCGGCGGTAGCCGGACCCTGACGTGGAACGCGGCGCGCCGGCGGCGCCTCGCGTATCGTTCGCGTCCGTGAGTGACCCCCAGCGGCCGCGTCGGACGTCGACCGGCCCGGTGCAATACAAGGGCGAAGACCTGGAGCCAGCGCGCGGCCCGGGCCTGGGGTGTTTCCGGATTCAGCTGGCTTTCCTGGCGAGCCTGATCGTCCTCACTCCTCTCAGCGTCTCCCTGGCGTGGCCGTTCGAGGTCAGTGCGGTCCTCCTGTTCCTCACGCTTGCGTTGCTCCTGCTCACTGGGCAGACGATCATCTTCCTCCTGCGCCTGGTGGCTGCCGAGCGGCGAGGCCGGCGCCGCCCGCTCGCCAGCGGCACTCCAACGGTTGGGGAGATGGAGGATGCCGATGGGCTTCAAGCGGACCCCGACACTCGCGACGGCCCCAACCCGGGCTGAGGTCCTGCCGAGCGCGGAACACCACGGAACCCCGCGCTGCCGCGGCAGCTGGCTCGCGGAAACCAAGGCCCCGGCGGTTCAAGCGAGCCGCCGAGCGCGCGTTTCTGTCAGGCAGTCGTGGCACGACTGGAAGACGCCCGGCCGTCATCCGCGGCGCTGTCCGGGCGCTCCGCTCCCGCTCACCTTTACGACCGCGGGCGCCCGAGGGGGCTCAACGTGGCGCATACGAGTCGTCCTACGACTGCCTGACTGAGAATCGGGCGCCGGCGCGAGATTGCGTTCGCCTCACGACTGCCTGACGCGAACTCGGCCGACGGAACTCGGCCGACGGCGACGGGGCTCGTATTCGCTGGACGACGACACCCGGAATCGCCTGCGCCTCGGGTCGGCCGCGCCGTGACTTGTCCCGTGCGACAATGAACCGCACTCACAAGCGTCCGGTGACGCCCGCCACCACGCCCCGCGGCGACCAGGAGGACCGCCTTCGTGCCCGTACTCGCGACCTATTTCAGCGTCCGGCGAGGTCGTGATCCGTTCTTCAAGTTCTTCATGCGGACCATCTTTCCCCGCCAGGTCCGCGAGTACGAGGAGAAGTTCGGGATCAAGTTCATCGGCTGGTACAACGTCGCGTATGGTTGGGACTTCGACAACGTGATCCTGATGGACCTGCCGGACTACGGAACCATCGACAAGCTTGAGAAGAACGAGGCCACGCGGGCACTCGGCCACCGCGCCGGCGAATGGATCTTCGAGCGACACCACTCAATGTTCCTTCGCGAGCGAATGGGTCCGGACCTGGAATACCACCCCTGATGGGAGACGCGCCGATGGATGCCCACAACGACCAGCTCGGGGAGCTCGCGTCCGACGCCGCGCTCGAGCGGTCGGATTTCCTCGTCCAGGCCACGTCGCAGCTGCGCAAGTTCCTCGACCGCAACGGCGACCGGATCCAGGCCCTTGGCGGGCTGACGCTCATCGACGACGACCCGGACTACCTCTCCGTCGCTCCGGATCTCACGTTCCGCAGCCGGAGCCGCTACCTCGACGACGAGACGGGCGAATGGGTCAGCGAGACAGAGATCATCGAGAGCGCAGCCGAACTCGTTGAGCTGTACAACCCGGCCGACCTCTACGGGGCATTCGCGGAGGCCGCCCGGGCGGCTGCCGGCCTCGCGCCCGAGCCAACCGCTACCAGCGACCTCATGGATGCGGCCGGCATCTCGCCCGAGGAGACGTTCCGCCCCGGCGCGGACCCGTATGCCGAGGCTGCGGACGCATGGGCTGCAGGCGAGACCGAGCCTGACGACGAGGAAGATGCGGCGGCCCGACTGTACGACCTCGCGCTCACCTACCAGGAGCGCAGCCAGCAGTCGGAGGCGGAACTCATCGAGGCGTTCGAGACAGAGGCGAACCGGCTGTCTGCGCGTCTGGGCGACCTGATCGTCGTAGACGATGAAGACGAGCGCCTGACACTCGAGGCAAGTGGGACCTTCCGTGCGGAAGTCGTGCCCGAAGAGGCCAACGGCGAATGGCGGACGCTCTCCACGCCCGGCCAGATCGTGGAGTTCTACGACCCCACGGATATCTTCGGCGATCTGGCAGAGGCCCTGGCCGAGGCATACCCGGCGATCGCCTCCGGCGAGCCCGCCGCTGAGGACGACGGCGAGGGTGACGAGGGCGACGATGACGACGGCGAGGACGCCGCGGAAGCGCCGGACGGCGGAGGCGCACGCGGCGGGTGAGCATGCGGCTCGTCGCGGCGGAGCTGGTCGACAGCCGGGAGATTCTGCCGGGCCAGTGGCTGCAATCGTTCCACGCGCCTGAACTTGCCGCTGGCTCCCGGGCCGGACAGTTCGTGCATGCCCGGACCGGCGACCTGTCCGGGCTGCTGCTCCGGCGACCGTTCTCGTTCAACACCACGGACCCGGCAACCGGGATCATCACGATCCATTTCCGCGTTGTCGGGCGGGGGACGGACTGGTTCGCGCGGCTCCGCCCGGGCGATTCCGTGGACATGTTGGGACCCCTCGGCCGTCCCTTCGAGGTCGATCCCCGGTCGCGCCACCTCCTCCTCGTCGCGGGCGGCCTGGGCATTGCCGGGGTGCGCATGCTCGCAGACGAGGCGCTTCGCGATGGACGGCAGGTCACCGTGCTGTTCGGTGCTGCGTCCGCGCGCGACGTCTACCCGTCCAGCCTGCTGCCGGACGAGATCGAGTACGTCGTCGCGACCGACGACGGGTCGCTGGGCCACCGCGGGTTCGTGACGGATCTCGTGCCCAGGTACGAGGCATGGGCGGATCAGGCGTTCGCGTGCGGTCCGTACCCCATGTTGCGTGCCCTTACGACCGTCCTCGCCGGCCGACGAGAGCGGCTGGGCGTCGCAACCCTGGGCCGCAAGCGAGGCGCCGGCCGCCCCATTCCAGCGGGCTCGCCGGAAGCTCGCCGCAAGGCGTTCCTCCAGGTGTCCATGGAGCAGAACATGGGCTGCGCCGTAGGCGCGTGCCTGGGATGCGTTGTCATGGGGGTGAGCGGCACGCCGCAGCGCGTCTGCCGGGAGGGGCCCGTCTTCGCGTCGGACGAAATCGTCTGGGACGGCGCATGGACGGCGCCGTGAAGCCGAGCGGACTGGCTCCGGCGCCGGCAGCCGGTCTGCTGGGATCGGCCCTGATCGGCACGATGTCGCTGATCGCCGCGCTCGCCTACCGGGGCATCGACGGCGAGCCATATTCGCCGCTCAACCACTTCGTCTCGGAGCTGGGGGAGGTGGGCGTCTCCTCGCTGGCTGCGGTCTTCAACCTGGGACTCATCGCGGGCGGCGTCTGCTTTGCGATCTTCATGATCGGCCTGGGCCGGACGCGTGGCGGAGCCCGGGGAGCGGTCTGCGGTGCGCTGGGCGCGATCACCGGCGCCGCCGGAGCACTGGTGGGCGTGTTCCCCGTGAACTCCGGAGGTCCGCACCTGCTGGCCGCCGCCACGTTCTTCAACCTGGCCTGGATCAGCATCGCCCTGGCATCCGCCGACATCCTCCTGCGGCCGGACCACCGCTTCGCGGTGGGTCTCGCCGTGATCGGGTTCGTGGCCGTGGTGCCGTTCGTCAGTTTCCTGGGCGCGTACCTGCTCAGCGGCACGGGCACCTCTCGTGGTCTGCAGCCGGCGGCGGTCCGGTCCGCCGTGGACCCGGTGGCCGCGCTCGAGTGGGCCTCCATCGTGGCCGTGCTGGCCTGGACCACGTCCGTGGCGGTCTCCTGGGGGCGTGCGCCCAGCAGGGGCGCCGCGTGAGGTCACGGAAGCGGGTCGTACAGTCCGGCGAGCCCGGAAGCCGCTGGTCCTCCAGCGGACAATCGTCCAGTGGGCGGTCCGCCCGATCTGCCGGGCAGGCGGCCAACCTGGCGCCGCGGCCCGTCGTGGACCGCGCCGGTCGCGACGAGCTCGAATCCCGGCGCCAGCAGGCGGCCGTGCTCGAGCCACGCCCGGCCCGCGACGTTGACCTCACGGTGAACCTCGTGCCGGACCGCGGGCTCGTCCTGTCCAACCCGATTCTTGTTGCTTCCGGCACCTTTGGGTACGGCATTGAGTACGGCGACGTGGTGGACGTGCAACGGCTGGGTGCCGTCTGCTGCAAGGGCACGACGCTCAAGCCCCGGATCGGCAACCCGACCCCTCGCGTCACCGAAACACCCGGCGGGATGCTCAACTCCATCGGCCTCCAGAACCCCGGCGTGGACGCGGTCATCGACAAGTACGCGCCGCTCTGGCAGGCGTGGGAGACGCCGGTCATCGTGAACGTTGCCGGCGAATCGATCGCCGACTACGTCGAGGTCGCGCGCCGCCTTGACGGCGTGCCCGGCGTGGCGGGCATCGAGCTGAACATCTCCTGCCCCAACGTCGGCAAGGGTGGGATCCAATTCGCCATCGACGCTTCCGCGGCCGCTGCCGTCACGGCGGCAGTGCGGCGGGTCACATCGCTGCCGCTACTGGTGAAACTCTCTCCGAACGTGGCTGACGTGCGCCCCATCGCCCACGCCATCGAGGACGCCGGGGCCGACGCGCTGACCGCCATCAACACGGTCTCCGGCATCGCGGTGGACCCGCTGCGGCGAAGACCATTCCTCGGCAACACCTATGGCGGCCTGTCCGGGCCCGCCATCAAGCCCGTGGCCCTCAAAGTGGTGTACGAGGTGGCCCAGGTGGTGTCGATCCCGATCGTGGCGATCGGCGGGATCGTGGAACTCGCGGATGTGCTGGATTTCCTCGCCGTGGGGGCCGTCGCGGTCCAGGTAGGGACGGCCATCTTCGCCGACCCCATGCTGCCGGTCCGCCTCATCGATGAGTTGGCGGCCGAGTGCGGCCGGCGCGGCCTGGAGTCCTACGGGCCGCTGATCGGCACTGCGCTGCCGGCGCGCGCCGGAGCCTCCTCCGCCACGGGCGTGGAGTACCGGCCCTAGGAGACCGGGTCGAAGATCGACGGCATTTTCGGGGCGGGCGATGTGCATGACCACCGCTACCGGCACGCCGTGATGGCCGCGGGCGACGGCTGCAAGGCCGCCATCGACGCCGAGCGCTGGCCCGAGGCGCAGGGTGTCGGGGAAGCGGTGACTGCCGCCGCCGCAACGGCGCCCCAGGCACCCCGGCGCCCCGGCGGCACAGACGGGCACGGACGGCCACGCCCTCTTCGGGCGAAAACGAAGCGCAAGTTCACAAGCCGGGCGCCGGAGGCCCGGCGCGACATGCCAGGCAGTTGGCTTTACAACTCACGCTTGTTTTTCGGGCCTCTCGAAGCGCCGTGAGGTCGTGGTCGCCGCTCGGTTGTGAACCTGCAATTCAGAATCGCCGGGCCGATCGACCGAAGGATCCGGTGGTTGGTGTCCCTGGGGACTCGGCGCTGGCCGTTGTTCGTCCGGCAGCCGGCGCCGGCCTTTGTTCGTCCGGCCGACGCGCTCGCCACTGCGACGAGTGCTACGAGGTCTTGTACCAGACTGTCACGGCTCCGCCGTTGACCGCAACATCGCCGGGAAGCTCGTTGCTCGCCTGCGCGATCGACCGGCCCACGCCGGTAGACTGTCCGGCGATGACGCAGCCGCCCGTGACCCCATGACAACTCCCACTCCCGGCCAGGACGATGCTGCCCGCGCTGCGGCCGCGCGTCGCACGGAGGCGCTGTTTCTCCGGTCCGGAGCCCTTCGGGAGGGCCATTTCCTCCTGAAGAGCGGGCGTCATTCCAACCGGTACCTCGAGAAGTTCCTCGTGCTCCAGGACCCGGCGGCCACCAGCGAGCTTTGTTCGATGTGGGTGGCCCAGTACGGCCCGACGCCGGCGGCAGAGGTGGACGTGGTGGCCGGGCCCACGACGGGCGGGGTGATCCTCGCGTTCGAAACAGCGCGGCAGATCGGGACGCGCGGCATCTTCGCCGAAGAAGTGCGCGAGGCCGAGGGGCCGGCCCGAAGGGAGTTCCGGCGTGGATTCCACATCGAGCCCGGGGAGCACGTCCTGCTCGTGGACGACATCCTGACCACCGGCGGCTCGCTGCTGGCGATGATCCCCGCGGTGGAAGCGGCCGGCGGCGAGATCGTTGCGTGCCACGTGCTGGTGGATCGCTCCGGCGGGCTTGCGTCGCTGACATCGCCGCGAACCGGCCGGTCCTATCCCCTCCGGGCACTGTGGGCTCTGGACCTGCCCACGTGGACGCCGGAAGCGTGTCCGCACTGCGCGGCCGGTGAGCCGCTGAAAACCCCGGGCAGTTCCGGCACGAGCGCATGAGCGACGGCTCCCACCGGCGCGTGAGCCAAGGTTCCCACCGGCGCGCCGCGGCCGGGCCGTGGCTGGCGGCCGTGGCGATCCTGCTGGCGGGCTGCGCCTCGTCGTCCACGCCCTCGGCCGCTCCGGCCTCCGCACCAGGCGCAACCCTGCCGTCCCCGGCTGATTCTGCGGCGCCCACCGCGTCGGATGCCACCGGCTCGCCCGCCGCAGCCCCGGTTCCCGGGTCCCCGGTGGCCGGGATCGTCGTGGCCGTTGATTCGGCCGGGCTGGGCCAGGTGAAGGGCTTCACGCTCCGCACCAACGTGGGCGACGCCACCGTGTTCACGTTCGGCACGCTCGAGAACGCCGACGAGTTCCCGCCGGGCCACCTGAAGGAGCACCAGGCCACCGCGGCCCCGATTCTCGTCTTCTTCCGCGTGGAGGGCGACCAGTTGGTGGTCTACCGGATCGAGGACGCCGGCTAGTTCAGCCGCCGCTGGCCCCCGCGCCCGGCTCGGCCGGTAGCGTCAGGGCGCCGTAGCGTCAGGGCGCCGTGGCGTCCGCGATGGCCGCCTTCAGTTCGTCCGGTCCGGCCAGCGCTTCGAACGAACCGGTGACGTGGCCGGTTCCGTCCACCACGTAGATCCACGGCTCGCTCAGGATGTTGAAGGCCGCGGACGCGTCATTGGGCTGGAGGCTGCTGTTCGCGTCGAGCACGGGCTGGAGGCGGCCGCCGGTGTATTCCATCCGGTACGGTTCCACGTTGATGAACGTCAGGTCCGGGTAGCCGGCCGCTATCGCCTTGATCTTCTCCAGCGTGGGCCCGCAGATCTGGCTCGTGCAGAAGGCAGGCGTTGCGAAGACCAGCACGAACGGCTTGTGCTGCGCAAGCGCCTGGTCCTCCGACAACTGGTAGAAGCGCGGGTCGGGCATGGGGTCCGAGGCGATCTTCCGGAGGTCGCCGCCGACATCGGCGGCGGTTGCGGTCTTCACGGAGGGCACCGGATCGCCGATGCCGGGCATCGCCCCCTTGGCCTGCACCTGGTAGCGAACGCGGATCGTCTGGGGGGCACTCCCCTTGAGCGAGGTGGTGAACTCGGCTCCCCAGTCGCCCGCCTGGGGATAGGTCACGTTGGCCACGTAGATGCCCGTCCGGCCCTCGATTGCCCACATGAACGTGGCCTCAGTGGACATCGCCGCGTTGTCGGGGTCCTTCGCGAGGTCGTACAGGGCGACGTGGGCCGTCAGATCCGGGCTGCCTGCGGAGACGACCACCTGCTTGCCGGTGGAATCGGTGCTGATCGTCGTGAACGCGAAGATGAGGCGGTTGCGTCCGCACACCTGCTGCGAGGAGATGATCTCGGGCGTCAGGGCCTTCGCGGATACGGCTGCGCTCCAGCCCTTGATCTTCGTGGGCGCCGTGGCGGTGACGCATTCGCCCGATGCGACGGCCGCCGCCGACGCTCCGGCCGCCGCTGATGCGCCCGACCCGGCCTGGGGAGCCCCCGAGGGAGCGCGGGATGCCCCCGACGATGCGCCGCTGCAGGCGGCGAGCAGCCCGGCGACGGCGAGAGCGGCGAACGGGCGGAGCAGCCGCCGGGTTGTGGTTCCCATAACAGTCCGAAGGGTAGCCCGGAACCGGATCGTCCGCCCGACCCGGTAGAATGGCCGCGCTCATCCGGGCCCCCAGATCGGTCGACGCGCACGCGACGGCCCGGATCAGTTGGGGCGACGCGCGGGAACCCTCGCCGGCGCAGGAGGATGCGTGTCTCGCTTCCAGAGGCTGGCCGCCGTGACCGTGGCGACGACCTTCCTGCTCGTCATCATCGGCGTCACCGTCCGGGCCACGGACTCCGGGCTCGGCTGCCCGGACTGGCCGCTCTGCCACAACCAGCTGCTGCCCGCCCTGGGTGATACGAAGGCCTGGATCGAGTGGGTCCACCGCGGGGTCGCCGCTGTCATCGGCCTGCTGGTCCTCGCGTTGGCGGCACTGGCCGTCCTGCGGCATCGGGATCGGCCGTCCCTCATGTGGCCGTCGCTCGGTGCGGTCGCCCTCGTGGGCTTCCAGGCGTGGCTGGGCCGCGAGACGGTCCGACTGGGCAATTCCGGTCCGTCCGTGACTGCCCACCTTGCCGCGGCCATGGCGCTGCTCGGCATCCTGATCTACATCCTCGCCCGTTCGTACTTCCCCGGCCGCATCGGCGGACAGGGATCGTCGCAGCGCTTCACCCTGGTGGCCGCGTTCGGGGCGGTGACCACGTTCGCACTCCTGCTCTTCGGGTCGCAGGTCACGGCAACGGATGCCGCCCTGATCTTCCCGGACTGGCCGCTCATGGGCGGTACGGCCCTGCCACCGCTCACGGACCTCACCACGGCGCACGTGCTCCATCGCTGGGTCGCCGTCGTCGTGGGCCTCATCGTGGTGGCCATCGCCATGCTCGCGTGGCGGACGCAGCACTCCCACAGGGCCATCGTGTGGCTTGCGGTGACCGCCGGGGTGCTCTTCCCCGTCCAGGCGCTCGTTGGCGGCCTGCAGGTCCTCACTCAGCTCGACGCGTGGACCCAGACGCTGCACCTCGCTCTCGGTGCGTTCATCTGGGGCGCGATGGCGGGCCTCGTCGTGGTGTCGTATTACACGGCCCGGACCACGGCACCGGCCGGAATGGCCGGCCTGGGTGCGGTCGGCCGCCGATCCGGCACGGAAACGGGCGCCGCTCCCTGGACCGTCGGGGACAGCGTCCGCGCCTACATCGCCCTGACCAAGCCCCGGATCATCGAACTGCTGCTCGTCACCACGGTGCCCGCCATGGTCCTTGCCGCGCACGGCATCCCACCACTTGACCTTGTCCTCTGGACGCTGGTCGGCGGTTCTCTGGCGGCCGGCAGCGCGAACGCCATCAACTGCTACCTGGACCGCGACATCGACCTTCTCATGACGCGGACACGCCGCCGTCCGCTGCCGGCGCACGAGGTGGACCCGGCGCGCGCGGTGGTTTTCGGCCTGGTCCTGGGCGTCGTCGCGTTCGGGGTCCTCGGCTGGTTCGTCAACCTGCTCGCGGCCTTCCTCGCAATGCTCGCGATCGCGTTCTACGTGATCGTCTACACGCTGCTGATGAAGCGGACCACGCCGCAGAACATCGTGATCGGCGGGGCCGCCGGGGCGCTGCCCCCGGTCATCGGCTGGGCTGCCGTGACCGGGGACGTGGGCCTGCCGGCGCTCGTCCTGTTCGCACTCGTCTTCTACTGGACGCCGCCGCACTTCTGGGCGCTGTCCCTGCGGATCGCCAAGGACTACGCCGCGGCCGGGGTACCGATGATGCCGGTGGTGCACGGCGTGCCGGAGACCACGCGCCAGATCGGCCTCTACACGATCCTCCTGGTCGCGATCTCGCTCGTGCTGTTCGCGGTCGCCCGAATGGGGTTCATCTACCTGGGCGCGGCGGTCCTCCTGGGCGCCATCTTCCTGTGGTATGCGTACCGGCTCTGGCGGGTGGGGACGTCTCCGGAAGGCTCCACGGCCGGTGCGATCAGGCTCTACCGGTACTCGATCACGTACCTCAGCCTGCTCTTCCTGGCGGTGGCGGTCGACGCCATCGTGGCGGTACCCATCGGCGCCTGAGCGTCGCGGAACCCGATCGTCGTCCTATTCGGCCGGGGCTTCGAACGCCTCCAGCATCGGCACGGGCGCGGGCCCGAGCCTGGCTGCCCGGCGGCGGGCGACGGCTCCCGTGGGATCGAAGACCCCCAACGCCCACTGGACAATGGGCCCGATTCCCAGCGCGAACACGACGGTGCCGAGACCGACGGTTCCCCCCATCAGGAATCCCGCCACGAGCACGATCAGTTCGAGGGCGGTTCGTGCCCGGCGGATGGACCAGCCGAAGCGGTGGTGGACGCCCGTCATCAGGCCGTCCCGGGGGCCTGCGCCCAGGTCCGTCGCAAGGTAGAGGCCCGAGGCAATCCCGATCGTGACCACGCCTGCCGCCATCATCGCCAGTTGGGGCGCGAGATCGACCGGCTTTGCGAGCACGTTGAGCGCGAGGTTGGTCGCGACGCCGATCACCACGATGTTGAGCACGGTCCCGATGCCCGGCTGCTCCCGCAGCGGCAGCCACATCACGAGGACGGGGACCCCGACCAGGATCGAAACGGTCCCGAGCTCGAGTCCCGTCTTGCGCGCGATTCCCTGGTGGAACACCTCCCAGGGCCCCAGGCCCTGGCCCGCCGCGGCCATGAGCGCGATGCCGATCCCGAACACCACGAGGCCCACGAGCAGCTTCGGCAGCCGGCGGAGGACCGAAACGGAGAACCAGCGATCACGCACCGCGGGATCGTAACGGAGCGGCAGGCGGCGGATCGGTCGCGGCGTTTCGACGCGAATGCCGCCGGGGTGTCACCATCCACGGATGCAGCTTCAGTTCCTGGGTGCCGCCACGACGGTCACCGGCTCCCAGTTCCTCCTCACGACCGCTCGCGCCCGGATCCTCGTTGACTGCGGCATGTTCCAGGGCAGTCCCAACGAGTCCGTCCGAAACCGAATCCCCCTCGCCTACGATCCAAAGGAGCTGGATGCGATCGTCCTGACGCACGCCCATCTCGATCACTGCGGACTCATTCCGTACGTGGTGGCACACGGCTTCAGCGGCCCCATCTATGCCACGGCCGGGACCACGGAGCTGGCGCGGCTCGTGCTCCTGGATTCGGGCAAGCTGCAGGAGGAATTCGCGCGGCGCGAGGAGCGCTGGGAGAAGCGCCATCCCGAGAAGGCGGCGGCCGAGGACCGTCGTGAGCAGGCCGCGTTTGAACAGGCGATCGAGCTGGCCGTCGAAGGCGAGCAGGGGATCGACACGACGGCGGCCCTGGAGGCTGCCGGGGCACGCGAGGGCACAGGTGCGCGGCATGCGCCCGACCCGTCGCCGGATCCGTCCGCGGCGATGATGGTGCCCGACGACCGGCTGATGGGTGCCGACCACTGGCCCTCGCTGAAGCAGGCTTCCGTGGCATCGGGTGAGGCATGGGTCGCGCCCAACCCGGAAGTCGCCCTGCGGTACCAGCCGGCGGCTGTCGATGTGGACCTGGACGAGCCCATCTACGACGAGCACGACGCCGAGGTCTCGCTCAAGCAGTTCCGGTCTGTCCGCTACGACGAGGAACTGGAAGTGGCCCCCGGGATCCACGCCACGTTCGTGGACGCCGGGCACATCCTGGGTTCGGCCATCATCCGGATGCGCGTCACGGATCGGGCGGGGGACCCGGAGCGCCGGATCGTCTTCTCCGGCGACCTGGGCCGCTGCGACACACCCATCATCCGCGATCCCACGGTGGTCACCGACGCGGACTACGTGCTCATGGAATCCACATACGGCGGTCGAGAGCACGAGCCGCAGGCCGAGGCTGTGAAGATCCTGGCCGACACGGTCCACCTGGTCGCCGACAACGACGGCGTGCTGCTCGTCCCGTCATTCGCGATCGGACGCACGCAGGAAGTGGTCTGGGAGCTGGACCGCCTCCTCGAGCAGGGCAAGATCCCGGCCCTGCCGCTCTACCTCGACTCGCCGATGGCGTCGCGGGCCAGCGACGTCTACCGCCATCACATGGAGTACTACGACACGGAAACCCGGCAGCTCCTGGAGGGGGAGAACAGCCCGCTCGACTATCCCAACCAGGTCATCACGAACGACGTGAAGCAGTCACAGGCGATCAGCCGGGCACCCCGGCCGTACATGATCGTCGCGTCGAACGGGATGCTGACCGGCGGCCGCGTGGTGGCGCACCTGCGCGAACTCGTTGACGATCCGCGGGCCGTGATCCTGTTCGTGGGGTACCAGGGCACGGGCACGCTGGGCGCCCACCTGCAGGCGGGCGCGAAGACGATCCGCCTGGACGGCACGATCCGGCAGGTGCGCTGCCAGGTGCGCTCCATCAGCGGCTTCTCCGCGCATGCGGATGAATCGGAGCTGCTGGACTGGATCGGCAATTTCGCGAAGGGCAAGCGACCCGGCGACCCGGGCTTTCCCCGCAAGGTGTTCATCGTCCATGGTGATCCGGAGGCCCAGAAGGCGCTGGAGCCCAAGGTCCGGGCGCTGGGATTCGACACCGAGATCCCCAAGTGGCACGAGATCGTGACGCTGGACTGACGGAGAACGTGCCGGGGATGCGCGCCGCGCCCGGGAACGGGCGGCAAGCCCCCGGCAGCAGGTAGCGGCAGCGCCGCGGTCAGCCGGACGCCGGGGCGGTCCCGCGTCCCTTCGAGCGCCGGTCCGCCGCCTGGCGCGCGGCGAATTTCGTGTCGGTGCCGGCCCAGCCGGTGTCGATCGCGGACCCGGGTTCGTCGAGGTCCACGAACAGCGGCGCATGGTCGGACGGGACCGGCGTGCCCTTGCGGGCCTCGCGGTCGATGTCGGCCGCCCGCGCGCGTGCCGCGACGGACGCCGTGACCAGCAGATGGTCGATCCGCATGCCGTAGTTCTTGTGGAACATCCCGGCGCGGTAGTCCCACCATGTGTAGCGGTCGGGCTCCGGCCGGAGCAGGCGGTACGCGTCCACCAGGCCCCACTCCAGCAGGCTCTGGAAGGCCTCGCGTTCGCGCCCCGAGACATGGGTCGCGCCGTGGACGGCGGCCTCGTCCCAGACGTCGTCCGGCGCCGGTGCCACGTTGAAGTCCCCGCCGATCACGAGCGGTTCATCGGGCGAGGCGTTCTCCTGGAGCCAGCGGCGGAGACGTTCGAACCACGCCAGCTTCCCGGCGTAGAAGGGTGAATCCACCACACGGCCGTTGGGCGCGTAGACCGACACGAATCGGACCCCGCCGGCGGTGGCCGAGACCATGCGGGCTTCGTCGAACGGGTTGAAGTCCTCTTCGGCCTGCGACACCGTCGCCCCCGAACCGCTGTTTCGCACGGGCCCGTCGCCGAAGTTCGTGACGATCACATCGCCGAACGGCAGCCGCGAGGCAATTGCCACCCCGTTCCAGCGGCCCTCGCCGTGGTGGGCCAGTTCGTACCCAAGCATCCGGAACGGCAGCACCGGGGCGTCCTCGTCAGTGAGCTTGGTCTCCTGGAGGAGCACGACGTCCGGTCGTGCGCGCTCCAGCCACCACTCCACCTTGTCGAGACGGGCCTTGAGCGAGTTGACGTTCCAGGTGGCGATGCGCATGCGCGGCCGCCGGTTGCCCTACAGCCTGCGGCCGCGCTGGCGCGCGAGGTCGAAGGTCGCGGTGTCGGCGATGGCCATCACGGCCATCGTGCCGGCCTGAACAGGATCAGAGATGACGAGATCGGCGACGTCAGTGATGGAGCCCACCATGTTGAGCGCGATCACGGGGATGCCGCTCTGTTGCAGCTCGCGCGCGGCGGTGGTGATGTCGCCGCCCATGATCGAACCGGCGAGAACCAGCAGCCGGGCGCGAGGCAGGTCCATGACGGCGCGGACGGCGGCCGCGATGTTCTCCTCGCCCACCAGCGGAATCGTGTCCACGCTGATGCGCTCGCCGCGCAAGTTGTGCCGGTCCGCTTCGCTCACGGCGCCCAGCGCGACCTGGGCCACCTGGGCGCCTCCGCCCACCACGATCACGCGCTTGCCGAACACGCGGTCCAGGGATCGCGTGAGCCGATGCGACCGCACGGTGGGATTGTCGGCGACCGTGGCGACGAGCTGCTCCTCGCTGAGCCCCTCCACCTCGACCTCGAGCTCAACGACCGGGGGATCTCCGGCAAGACGGCGGACGGTGGCCACGGTGCGGATGGTCCCGCCGGCCCCGGCGATCCGCTGGACAAGGGACGGCACGGCTTCCGGCGTGTCCGCATGCTCGATGCGGATGGCGACGGTGGCAGGAACGCCGGGGCGGCGTGGCGACATCTGTAGCGCCGTCAGCCGATGAGGTTCATGGCGCGATCCGCCAGGCCGCGCTGGGCCTCCGACAGGCGATCGCGGCCCGGGCCGGCATCCGGGTCGTGTTCCTCGAACGGCAGCGCCAGCGCTCCGAACGCGTCGCGCGTCTGCTGCGGGTCGCTGGTGGTGAGCATCAACGCGCCGTCCGTGTCCTCCGCGATCCCCACGATGCCCGTGATGTTGACGCCGCGGTCGCCGAGAGCTGTCGCGACACGCGCGAGCGAGCCCGGCCTGTCGTCAAGCTGGACCGTGAACCAGACCGTCACCGGAGCACCTCCTGTGCCGCGATGGTACCCCGCCGACGCGGGCGCGGGGCCCGACTCTCCGGCCCGCGGGGCCCGACAATACCGGGTGTCATGCCGCCGCAATCCACGCCCGCCGGCGGGCCCGCCAGTGCCGCCCCCTCGATCCAGCTCTTCGGCTACGAGGATTCGCAGCCCACGCGCGCCGCGCTGCGGTTCTTCAAGGAGCGACGGGTCGCCGTGCACCTCGTGAACCTCCGCCAGCGGCCCATCGCTCCGGGGGAGCTGCGACGCTTCGTGGACCGGCTGGGTGCCATGGCCCTGCTCGACCCGACATCCAAGCCGTACCTCGACCAGGGCCTCCAGTACCTCTCGCTCGATCCCGCGGGAGTGACGGAGCGCGTCCTGGCCAACCCTCGCCTGCTGCGCCTCCCGCTCGCCCGCCACGGGAACGACGTGACGGCCGGCCCGGCGGAGACCACGTGGCGCACATGGATTTCCACAACGTCGTAGCGTTCCAGCCCACCGCAGCAGGAGCATTGATCAGATGGCCAACCCGGCCAGGCCCACAGACCCCGAAGCGACACCCCACGCAGCGTCCGCGCACGGCGCGTCCTCCCACGGCGCCGCTCGGCCGGCGCGGCCGGAGCAGGAGCGCCGCCGCAGCGGCCGCGTCGTGACCACGCGTGCAGCGGCGGATCACGTCCACCCGGGCGCGCGCGCAACGGAGGACGAGCGCTTCCTCCAGAAGCCCGCCCGCCCGGCATTCCTCGATTCCGACCCATGGCGCGCCCTGCGGATCCTCTCGGAGTTCGTTGAAGGGTTCGATGCGCTTGCAGCCATTGGTCCCGCGGTGTCCATCTTCGGTTCGGCGCGGGCCAAGCCGGGGCATCCCCACTACGAGACCGCGCGCGTGGTGGGCAGGCTGCTCGCCGAGGCCGGGTACGCGGTGATCACCGGCGGTGGCCCGGGCACCATGGAGGCGGCCAACCGCGGCGCGCAGCAGGGTGGCGGGCTGTCGGTCGGCTGCAACATCGAGCTGCCGCACGAACAGGCGCTCAACGACTACGTGGACCTGGGCGTGGAGTTCCGGTATTTCTTCGCCCGCAAGACGATGTTCGTGAAGTACGCGGATGCGTTCGTCATCCTGCCCGGCGGCTTCGGCACGATGGACGAGTTGTTCGAGTCGCTGACGCTCATCCAGACGGGCAAGATCCGCCACTTCCCGGTGATCCTGGTGGGCGTCGAGTATTGGAGTGGACTCCTGGACTGGGTGCGAACCACGATGCTGACGGCGTCGGTCATCTCGCCGGAGGACCTGGACCTGCTCCAGCTGACGGACGACCCGGCCGAGGTGGTGCAGATGGTCCAGGCCTCGCGCCGCACCCCGGACGCGATGAAGCCCAACGGCGACACGGATTACCGGACGTAGGACGGGCCGGCCGGCCCGCGCGGGTCGATCTGCCTAGGCGAAGAACGCGGTGATCGCGGCGGTATCGTCCGAGAAGGCCCAGCGCTCGACAGCCTTGCCGTTGCGGATGTGGAAGATCTCCGCGGTCCGGTAGACAAGGGTCTGATCACCGCGGGTGGCCGTCGCGGTCCCGAGCGCGATCGCATGGTCGTCGTTGGCGATGACGTCGTGGAGCGCGTACGTGATCGTCTGATCGGCGGCGCCCTCCATCATGGCCGCGCGCAGCTCGTCCTTGCCGCGGCGTGGCTCGGGGCGCCCGATCTCGTGCCAGATGATGTCGTCGGCCATGAAGGCGTCCACGATCGCCATCTCCTGCTGGGCCTTCGACATGTCCGTTTCGGTCATCGCTTCCATTGCGCGGCGGACAAGGGCCACGTTCGGGTGCTCGGCCATCGTGGTGCTCCTTCAAACCGACGGCCACCGCGGGAGCGGCAGTGGTGCCACCGGGGCCCCAGCGTAACCGCTGGCACAAGGGGAACCGCCGCGACCGGTCCTGTGGCGGGCCGATACCCCGAGGCGATCCTCGGGCGCCCGCCCCGCGGCCCAGCCTATGAGGCGGGTAGCGCGACCTCGATCCAGCCGTCCGTGATGCGGACCGGGTAGTAGCGGAAGCGGCGCACGCGGGTGAGGCGGCGTGCCTCGGCCTTCTTGCCAGGCGCCTCCGGCTTGGGATCGGACCCGGGCTGCGACCAGGTGGGGTGATAGGTGCCGTCCGGAGCGATGCCGCCCGTCGTGGGCATCTGGACCGGCTCGCCAGTGGCGAGGTCGAACCGGCCGCTGTGCAGCGGGCAGGACACGACGCAGCCATCGAGGATTCCGATCGACAGCGGCGCGGCCATGTGCGGGCACCGGTCGTCCACGGCCACCACGCCCAGGTCCGTGTGGGCCAGGAGGACGTCCAGGTCGCCCACGCTCACGCGACGCAGCGCACCGACCGGCAGTTCGTCAGCGGGGATCAGGGGCCGGAAGCCGGCGCCGGACCCATGTGTGCCGGGTGCCTGGAGGGCGGCGGGGAATCCGGCCGGGCGGGGAGCCGAGGGGGAAGCCGCGTCCGGCGTCGATTCCGTGGACATCGGCGAATCGTACGGCCCCGGCGCGGATGGCGCCGGGGCCGTGGTTTCGGGACGGTGCTTGCCGGTCAGTGCCCCGGCGCGGCGCCGCCCGTTCTATCGGGCCCGATCGTCTTCCGCAGCGGAATCTCGGCCATCAGGAATGTCAGCGCCACTCCCACGGCCGCAGCGGCCACGCCGAGGACGAAGGTCTGCGAGATGCCGTAACTGAACGCGTCGTAGAACGCCGTGTCGAACAACGCGGAGGACGGCGCGAACAGCGGCTGCAGTTGCGCGGGCAGGGCCTTGATGAGCGCGCCGCCGAAGCTCTGGCCGACGCCCGTCAGGTTGTTGATGTCCAGGTTCCGCACGTTGTCGGCGAATCCCTGCTGGATCTGGGCCGCGGTCCCCGCCGGTGCACTGGCCGCGATCTTCCCGATAATGGGCTCGAGCTTCCGCGGCAGCTCCGACGAGAGCGAATTGGCGAAGATCGTCCCGCTGATCGCGAGGCCCACCGAACCGCCGATCTGGCGGAAGAACGTGAGGTTCGCCGTTGCCACGCCCAGCTTGGAGAAGGGCACGGCGTTCTGGACGATGATCGTGAAGACGGACAACGTGGGGCCGATACCGAGACCGGTAACGAACATCGCCAGCCAGAGCTGCGGGATGCTCACATCTGTCTTGAGCGTGAGCTGCATGAGTACGAGGCCCACGACCATGACCGCGACGGCGCCGATCACGAGGGTCTTGTAGCGGCCGGTCCGCGACACGATGATCCCGCCCACGATGGACGAGAAGATCAGGCCAAACAGCAGCGGGAACACCTCGTAGCCGGACACCGTTGCGCTGTCCCCGCGCACCACCTGGAACCAGCGCGGCAGGAAGATGATCGCCCCGAAGAACCCGAAGCTGACCATGAACGTCGCAAGCATCGAGGAGACGAACGTCCGGTTCCGCCAGAGGTCAAGCGGGACGATGGGCTCCTTCGCGAACCGTTCGACGATCACGAAGATCACGCTCCCCACGAGGCCAGCGAGGATCAGGCCGCCCACCCACGGATCGGACCAGTCCTTCGACTGCTTGTTCGTGAGGCCCACCAGCAGCAACCCGATCGCGATGGTGAACACCAGCGCCCCCAGGTAGTCCAGGTTTCGGGTGGCGTTCCGGGCCCGCATGGTGGGCAGGAGCCGCCAGATCACGTAGAGGCTGATCAGGCCGATGGGCAGGTTGACGTAGAACACCCAGTGCCACGAGACCTGGTCCGTCAGGAAGCCGCCGAGGGCGGGACCCACGATGAACGAGATGCCGAACACGGCACCGAACAGGCCCTGGTACCGCCCGCGTTCGGCCGGCGTGAAGAGGTCGCCAATCACCGCGAGCGAGATGGGGAACAGCGCACCGGCCCCCAGCCCCTGGATGCCGCGGAAGAGGATCAACTGCCACATCGTCTGGCTGAGGCCCGACAGTGCCGATCCCACCAGGAACAGCGTGATGCCGATCATCAGGAGCGGCTTGCGGCCGTACAGGTCGGACAGCTTGCCGTAGAACGGGACCGTGATCGTGGACGTCAGGAGGTAGATCGTCACGACCCACGTGTAGAGGTCGTTGCCGCCAAGGTCCGTCACGATCCTCGGGAGCGCGGTTCCCACGACCGTCTGGTCGAGCGCGCCCAGGAACAGGCCCATCAAAATCGCGCTCAGGATCCTCATCTTTGCGCGGTGCGAGAGCGCGAGGGCCGGGTCCTCCGCGATGCTGGGAGTGGATCCTCCCGGGGACGGGGCGGTTGCTTCCATCAGGCTTGGACTTCCTTCTCTGTGGTCGTGGAGTCGTCGCTCCACTGGTTGTGGGCGTGCCAGTTGGCGGCGACGTCGGGGTCCGCGGCGACGGCCAGGGCCGCCGTGCGCAGGCTGGAGAGGGCGCTCCGGACGCAGTCGAGTTGCTTCGAGTCGAGCCGTGAGAGCACTTTTTGCATCAGTCCCTCGCGGACCAGCTGGATATCCTCGAGCTGACGGCGACCCACTTCAGCCAGGCGTACCAGCACTACGCGCCGGTCGGACCGGTCGCGTTCACGAGCCACGTACCCCCGCTCCTCCATTCGATCGACGAGACCGGTGAGATTGGACAGCGAACCACCAAGGAATTCCGCAAGGTGGCTCATCGTGAGAGCACCGTGATGGTCGAGCATCGAGAGGACATGCAGATGCGTCATGCTCACGCCCTGCTTTGCGAGGCGTTCCGATCCCACGCATCGAAGTTCAGCGAATGCCATCCGCAACTCTGCGAGGATCTGGTCAACCTGCGCCGCGTTGGCGGTCATGGGGTCCACCCGGTCCCGCGGCGGCCCGCCCGCCGGCTCTCCCGCGATAATGCTTCGTACCACGTGAACCATCATACCTGAACGAACCGTCTTGCCAAGCCGAATGATTCACACCGACTGGAGGAGTTCGTGCGCTTCGCGTTGATGCTGGAGCCCCAGCAGGGCCTGTCCTATGCCGAACAGTCGACCATCGCCCTGCTGGCGGAGGAGCTGGGCTTCGAGGCCCTGTTCCGGTCGGACCACTACCAGTCATTTCCCGGGCCGGCCGGCCTGCCGACGACCGATGCGTGGGCCGTGCTGGCCGGTCTTGCCCGGGACACTACGCGTATCCGCCTGGGTGCTCTCGTCTCGCCCGTCACGTTCCGCCTCCCGGGGAACTTC
>JANPDJ010000069.1:0-3098 GCA_031431395.1 Chloroflexota bacterium
GCGCATGCCGGGCAGGCGCTCGAACGGGTTCCGGCCGCTGATCAGCAGGAGGCCGAGCACGAGCAGAAGCCCGTCCACGATGGGCGTGACGTACGCCAGCAGCCGGCCTGTGGGAACGGCGATCACGGCAAGGACGATCCCAGCTGCGGTCATGGCCGTCAGCACCCCGGCCAGCACGAGGAGCCCGAGCAGGCCGGTGGCCCGCCGGCCGGCCAACGCTCCGGCGTTCGACCCGAGGTAGGCGATGAAGCCTGGGTAGAGCGGCAAAAGACAGGGGCTGGCGGCGCTCAGCAGGCCGGCGCCAAACGGCCCCAAACCGTCGAGAAGCGCGGCGACGTCCATGGTCGATGGGCTCCGTCGGAGCGAGGCCCTAGGTGTAGTTCCCGGGGTTTGTGAGACATGGGTGATCGGTCCGCTTTAGCGTCGGTGGATGGATGAGCTCCCCGTCAAGAACCGCGCCGAGCCGCACCGTCGTCTCCTCCGCCATACGTATCAGGAAGGCCCGGGTTTCCTGTTCCTGGCGACGCGGGGCGGGCGACCACCCGAGCCACCGCCTCGCCCTGATCTCGGCGCCCTGCGCTTCCGGGTCCGATGCGTCCGCGTCGCCCGCGAGGAGAGCATCACGGCGGCCCTCGCCCTCGGGGTCAGCCGGGCGGGCCTTCATCGCTGGCGGAGCCACTACGAGGCCGGTGGTATCGATGCCCTCGTCGATCGACCGCGCGGTCCGGCGCCCGGACGCCTGCCCGCATGGGTCGAGCAGGCGGTCATCGTCGTGCGCCTGCTGACCTACTGGAACTCGAAGCGCCTGGCGGCCGAGTTCACCCGGCGCGAGATCTATCCGCTCGACCATCATGCGGTCGATGGCCTGCTGGCCGGACTCGGCACCGCCCGCCCGTCGACCCGCCGAGAGCGCGGGCCAGCATACGAACGGGGTCGTCCGAACGAGCTCTGGCACATCGACATCAAGGGCCCGTTCTTCCTGCGCCGCTCGGCGCGCGAACTCGAGAAGGTCTGGATCGTCGGCCTCGTCGACGATCACTCGCGCTTCCTCATCGGCCTGCGCGTCCTGTCGCAGCCGCGGGCCATTCCGATCCTCGCCTGGCTCGACGATTGCGTGGAGCTGTGCGGGATGCCGCTCGAGCTGATGAGCGACAACGGGACGCCGTTCGTCGTCTGGATGCCGGGCGTCCTGACCCTCTTCGGCAAGACCCTCGAGGAACTCCACATCCGGCACCTGCGGACCCAGGTGAACTCGCCCTGGACGAACGGCAAGATCGAGCGCTTCTGGGGGATCCTCCAGTCGGAGCTCCTTGACCGCGAGATCTTCCGGACGCTCGACGCAGCCGGCGACGGGCTCACCCGTTTCGCGACCTACTACAACTACGACCGGCTCCACGGTGAGCTCGGCTGGCAGACGCCCGCCGAGCGCTACGACGGCACGCCGTTCACCGCTCGCGGCTTCGAACGTGTCCCGGCCCTCGACCACCTCCAGGGCTGGCTCTCGGAACTGATGACGGTCTGAACGCATGTCTCACAAACCCCGGGAACTACACCTAGGTGACGCGACCCGGCCTGATGATCCCGTCGTGCAGACCAGCGCGATCCAGGAACAGACCGACTCGAACGTCGCCACGCCAATCACTGCGGGTGCGCAGCCTGCGACCCCGCTCCGCATCGCCACCTGGAACCTCAACCACTGGCGCCAGCCGCTGCTGCCCCACGACACGCGGCGCGCCGCCTGGGAGTACCTGGCGAACACGATCGGTGCGGAGGTCGCGCTGGTGCAGGAGGCCGTGCCGCCCGCAGAGATGGGCCGCGACCGCGCCGCGTACGGGGAGCTCGCGGGCTTCCGCAACTGGGGCTCGGCGGTCGTCGCGCTCGACCCGGGCGTAACCCTCGAGCCGCTGCGGTCGGTCCGCCTCCCGTACAACCGCCGGCGCTTCCTCCTCGCCAACGCGAACCCGGGCTCGGTGGCGGTCGCCCGTCTCACCATGCCGGGCATCCAGCCCATCACCCTCGTCAGCGTGTACGGGGTCTTCGACGGGTCGGTGGTCTCGTCGATGCTGCGGGTGGTCGCGGACCTCGTGCCCCTGTTCGACTCGGCCGACGGGGCGCGGGTGATCCTCGGCGGTGACCTCAACGTCGGCGGCGCCGGGACGGACCCCAGGAGCCTCGCCCGAGCCGAGGCCGTGTTCGCGGCGATCCGCTCGCTCGGGCTCGTGGAGGCCAAGTCGGTCGTCGCCGAGCCGCCGGCGTCCGCGTCCGACTGCCTGTGCGGAAGCGGCGGCACGTGCGGCCACATCGCCACGTGGGGCAAGGCGGACCTCGACCACCTGTTCGTGTCGCCCGCGCTGGCCGGCCAGGTGACGGCCCTGTCGGTTGACCGCGCCGCGGTGGAGGCCGGCCTCTCGGACCACGTCCCGCTCGTCCTGGACCTCGCGCTCTCGGCCGAATTGACGCCCCACGTCTGGGAAGAGGAGTCCTTCGCGCAGGAGGTCGGCCGCCGCCACGGCCCAGCAGCCCGCGAGGTCGTCGAGAAGCTCGTCAACTGGGCCGACAACAGGGAACGCGAGCTGACCACCGCGGCCGGCGTCCAGACCAAGGTGCTCGCCCGCTTTCCGACCAACGGCGTCACGGCTGAGCCCGAACTCTTCTTCCCGGTGGACCTCAACCTCGAGCCGCGGGGCAGCCAGCCCACGATCTCCATCCACGCCGACGGCCGGGTCGTCGCCTGGTTCGGCAGCATGCGCCAGCCGCCGTTCGACACGCCGGAGGCTCGGCACGAGCTGCGCCTCATGCTCAACCAGATGGACGGCGTGAACATCCCGGCCGGCAAGCTCCGCTACTGGCCCAGCTTCCCCCTCGCCGTTCTCGAGGACCCGGCGAACCTCGCGCGCCTCGTGGCCGTGCTCGACCGGATCGCGACCGAGAGCCATTCCGCAGAGCGGGCCGAGGCCGCCCCAGTCGCATCGTCATGACCAGAGCGACCCCGAGACCCCTCGCGCCATCGGACAATGGCTCGATGTCGCACGACCTCGACCGGTTCCTCGTGGCCCAGGGACTTGTCTATGAGGACGTGCTCACGGAGCTGCGGCGCG
>JANPDJ010000070.1:0-2493 GCA_031431395.1 Chloroflexota bacterium
GCGGGGGCCACGACCTGCTGGAGTTCGCTGGATCGCGCACCATCGGCTGCTCCCACCCGCCTATGAGACCACGAACCGGCCGTTCAGGCCGATTCCCGGCCGGACTACGGGCGTCGCGGGTGCGCCGGCCTTGGCGCGTGGATCTTCGAGACGCAGCTCAAGGTTGTCGTCTGGCCGTCATAGACGATCGTGACGGTCACCGTGACGGGTCCGATGGGCTGCGAGGCAGGAACCGGGAGCTTGCCGCGGAGCTTGAAGGAATGGCCCTTGCGGTTGAGATTCACGGCCGCGGGACCGCCCGTGAAGACCGCCGAGGCCGACCCGGTGAGGGTCTTTCCGCGGACGGCATGCCGGACCTTCGCCTTGATCTTGATCGTGCCGCCCGGGTGCGCCCCTGAGCAATGCGCCGAGAACGCTACCGCGTGAGGGGTACCGCGCGGAGCGTGCGGCACGGGCTTCGGGTCTGCGGCCGACGCAACCCCAGAACCAAGGATGCTCAGCACGAGCAGTACGCTCGTCACCAGTGCCAGCTTGACTCTCATCAGTCGGATCTCCTCGTGAAGACCGCAGGGAACCATCCTGGCTCCGGCGCCTGCCGGATCTGCGGGGTGCGACGGAGCCACCGGCGGCGCAAGTGGTCCTGGTCGAAGGAACGATGTCGCGCGGCGATCCGTTACGGCCGCCCGGGAATTCGCCGGCCGCATGCCTGGTTCAAAGCCCGGGCGCCGGGGCGTCACCGGGACCGCGGCCTGGAAGCTAGGCTGAGCCCGCGACCCAGTTGCCAGGGGCCGCAATGCCCCGGATCATCAGCAGAGCAGCGGAGGAAGCGCGTGCCGGACCTCATCGCGATCGACACATCGGCCCTCGAATGGGAGGCCCGGTACAACGAGCACGTCGGCCAGATCTTCTACCGCAAGGACCTCGTGGAAGATCCCGAGACGCACGTGACCGTGCGCCTTGTCCGTTACGGGGCAGGTGTGACCAACACCTGGCACACGCACCCCTGCGCGCACGGGATGTACGTGCTGGAGGGGACCCTCGTCACGCACGCGGGCAGGTATGGCCCGGGGTCCTTCGTGTGGTTTCCCGAGGGCATGGTGATGGAGCACGGCGCCACGCCTGACCACGACGTGGTGGTCCTGTTCATCACGAACAAGGCCTTCGAGATCCACTACCAGTAGCGGCGGTCCGAAGTGGACATGGCGGCAGGGCGCCGTCACGCGGGCGTCGCCCGAATGCTCCGGAGCCGACACCCTCGGTGCGGGGCCACGTCCGTGGCGGTCCGCTGCCCGATTCCCCGTCACCCAGTTACCCGGCGACTGCTCCGAGGCCTGGCGACCGAATCCCTCGTCACCCAGTCGCCGGGCGAGTATTGACCGCCAGATGGACCTCGCATGGGCCTCCCGGCGACTGCGTTCGTGCGTGGACCCGCGCTCCGACCAGGCTGCCGGACGGTGGCGGTGGGTCTACCACCCATCCCATGACTGATTGACTGCCGGCCGCGCCTGGGCCGCGGTGGCGCCGAGTCGTAGACTCGCATCTCATGACCAGAATCGACGCGCCTTCGGCCGATGAGACCGCTCTCCACGAGAGCGCCATGCGGTCCGCCGAGCTGTGGCGCGACCGCGATCTCGCCGGGTATGCGAGCAGCTTCGTCCGGGGACTCGGCGCCGGGAGCGTCACGGACTGGGGAATGGGCGGGGGTGGCCGCGAAGCCAAACGGGCGCCGATTTCGCTTGCAGGCGGCATTCCCGATGCCGCAACCCAGCCCAGGGAGGCCCTCCTCGAGGCGATGCGGCGTGCGCTCGACACGCCCGACGACGCCCCACTCGTCTACGGCGGCGCCCGCGGCTACGAGCCCCTGCGCGCCGAGATCGCCAGCTACTTCGCGCGGGACCAGGGCCCGGTTCCCGGCCCGGACCATTTCGTGCTCACGAACGGGGCGGCCGGCGCGATCGATCTCGTGTGTGCCGCGCTCCTCGACCCGGGCGACGTCGTCATCAGCGAGGTCCCCACGTTCACCGGCTCGATCCGCACCATGCGCGGGCACGGGGCCGACATCGTCGGCATCCGCATGGACGGCGAAGGCATCCGCATGGACGACCTCGATGCCGCGGTAACCAGGCTCTGCCGCGAAGGCAGGACCGTCAAGCTCATCTACACGATCCCGACGTTCCAGAACCCGACGGGCATCGACATGTCAATGGGTCGCCGCGCGGACCTCGTCCGGTTTGCGGCAGAGCGCGGGATCCTGATCCTCGAGGACTCCGCCTACGCCGAACTGTTCTTTGGCAGCGAGCGGGCCGCGTCGCTGAACGCGATCGCGGGCGGGCACGGCGTCATCACTGCCGGAACGTTCTCCAAGGTGATCGCCACCGGCCTGCGCGTCGGCTGGGTGCAGGCGCCGCCCGACCTCATTTCGGCGATGCTGCCGGCACGGTTCGACATGGGCAACAGTCCCCTGCTTCACCGGATGCTGCACCAGTACATGGT
>JANPDJ010000071.1:0-8054 GCA_031431395.1 Chloroflexota bacterium
TCCGGTCCACGTCGTTCAATGGGCCGTGCCTGGGCATGGGCGTGGACGTGGTGGATCCGGCGGGCGGCTCGTTGCGCGGGGACGTCGGGGAACTGGCGATCCGGTCGCCGTGGCCGGGCATGACGCGCGGCTTCTGGGGCGGCGACGACGAGCGCTATCTCGAAACGTACTGGCGGCGGATGCCGGGCCTCTGGATCCACGGTGACTGGGCGCTGGTTGACGATGAAGGCTTCTGGTACCTCCTTGGCCGCAGCGACGACACGCTCAAGATCGCCGGCAAGCGTGTGGGCCCTGCCGAGGTGGAGGCCGCGGCCGTCTCGCATCCACTCGTGATGGAAGCGGCCGCGATCGGCATCCCCGACGTGCTGAAAGGTGAATCCATCGTGGTCCTGGCGATCCTGCGCCCGGGATCGGCACGTGGAGCGGACGTCACCCGCCAGATCGCGGATCTTGTCGTGCGCGACCTCGGCAAGACATGCCGCCCGGCGGCCGTCGTGATCGTGCCGGACCTGCCGCGCACCCGCAGCGGCAAGATCATGCGGCGCGTGGCTCGCGCGGCCTACCTGCGTGTCGAACACGGCGACCTGTCGGCGCTGGAGAACCCGGCGGCCGTGGACGCGATTGCCGCGCTCGCTCCCCGGTAGCCCCCATGGTTCACCAGAGCGACGCACCCACCGACTACGAGCTCCTCGACGTGGGCGACGGCCGCCAGCTGGCGCGTTTCGGGACACTCGTGGCAGACCGCCCGTGTCCGGCAGCCGTTGACCCGGTGGCCGACGCGCCCGCGTGGGCCAACGCAGACCTGCGCTACGAGCGCCCCAGCTTCGGCGGCATGGGCCAGTGGGTCACGGCCGCGCAGGAACTGCCGGAGGCCTGGACCATGACGCACGCCGGCCTGACCTTCGAATTGCGCCCCAGCCCATCCGGCCAGGTGGGCTTCTTCGGAGAGCAGGTCGAACCGTGGGGGTGGGTCGCGGCATCGGTCCGGGAGCTTGTCGCCGCCCGCGCTGCGGCCGGGGCGTCGACCGGGGCAATGGCGACATCCCCCGAGGCGCCCGCGACGCCCGAGGCGCTCGCGACCCCCGGGGCGCCCGCGACGCCTGAGGCCGCTCCCGCGACCGGCGGGGCTGTCCTCGCAACAGCTGCGCCTCCCGCCGTGCTGAATCTCTTCGCCTACACGGGCGGGAGCACCCTTGTCGCGGCCGCCAACGGTGCCGCCGTGACGCACGTTGACTCGTCGCGCCCGGCCGTTGCCTGGGCGCGCCGGAACGCGGATCTCTCAGGCCTGTCCGCGGCGCCAGTGCGCTGGATCGTGGATGACGCGCTTGCCTTCGTCGCCCGGGAAGCTCGCCGGGGCAGGCGGTACAACGGCCTGATCCTCGACCCGCCCAGCTACGGCCACGGACCCGGGGGAGAGCCCTGGACGCTGACCGACCATCTGCCGGTGCTGCTCGACGCCTGCCTGGCCATCGCGACCCGGCCCGGTTTCGTGATGCTCACGGCGCATGCGGAGGGCCTCCGGCCGGCCGACCTGGCCGGCGCGCTGGCCGGCGCCTTCGATCGTGCCGGCCGAGGGGCCGACGCCGGCAGCATCGAGGCCGGCGGCCTGCAACTGCGAGCCCGCTCCGGCGCATCCGCCCCGGCCGGCGCATATGCTCGCTGGCGCGGCTGATCGTGGACACGCACATCAGCAGCCCGCAGAACCCCCGGATCAAGGCCGTCGTCGCGCTTCGGGACAGGCGGGACCGCGAGCGGACCGGCCGGATCGTGATCGACGGTGCCCGCGAGGTCCTCCGTGCCCTCCGGAGCGGAATCGTCGTCGAGGAGCTCTTCGCGTGCGCGGACCTCTGCCGCGGCGACGACGCGAAGGCCGCACTCGAGGTGGCCGCCCGTCGCGGGGTCCCGAGGACCGAGGTGGACGAGCGGGCCTTCGGCAGGATCGCGTTCGGCGACCGGGCCGAAGGTGTCGTCGCCGTTGCACGGGCGCCGTCCGTGGCGCTCGCGTCGCTTCGCCTCCCACCGGACGCCCTCGTCGTGGTGCTCGAAGGCGTGGAGAAGCCCGGCAATCTCGGGGCGGTCCTGCGATCCGCCGACGGTGCGGGTGCCGATGCGTTGATCGTCGCCGGAGACGGCGCGGACCTGTTCAATCCGAACGCGATCCGCGCCAGCGTCGGCACGATCTTCGGCGTGCGGGTGGCAGCCGCACCGACCGCCGAGGTGATTCCATGGCTCCGCGACCTGGGCCTGCGGATTCTCGCCGCGCGTGTGGACGGATCGCGGCCCTACGGCCAGGCGGACATGCGCGCCGGCATCGCGCTCGTCCTGGGCAGCGAGGCGGAGGGGCTCAGCCCTGCCTGGTCCGGCGCGGGGATCGATGCCATCTCGCTCCCGATGCTGGGGATCGCCGACAGCCTCAACGTGTCTGCCGCCGCCGCCGTTCTCCTCTACGAGGCCCGGCGGCAGCGCGACCTCGCGGGTGACGCGGTCCCGCGGGCGGACGGCCGCGGACGGGACGAAGAGGCGGACTGATTTCCGGGCGCCGGGTTCGCGCGCCTTCAACGCCCGGGTTCGGCGAACAGCTCCCGCAGCGCGTCCATCTGCAGGCCCGCACCCAGCCCCACGGCGAGGGCGACGCGGGCCTTCGGGCCCGTCAGGTAGCCGGCCGGGATCGCGCCCGCCCGCGCCCACTGGGCGCTGCCTCCCGGAAACGCGTACGCGGATCCCACTCGACCGGAGGGGCTCCGCGTCGCGTGCACCACGGGCACACCGGCGTCCATCGCCCGGCGTGCTGCCGCAAGCAACTCGGGTGACGTGTTGCCCGATCCGGTCGCCTCCACCACGACCCCGCGCGCCCCGGCGCTCACGACCGCGTCCAGGATGGAGGCATCCATGGACACGACCGCCGTGATGAGCGGGACGGGCTCCGCCGCCACCGCGGCACCGGGAACCAGCCGTCGTCCCACGCGACGCCTCCCCAGGATCACGCGACCACCGGTGACCTCGCCCAACGGACCGAAATTGAGGCTGCGGAACGTGGTCTGCGACGTGGCGTGGGTCTTGGTCACGTCGTCGGCCGCATCGATCGCGCCGGACATCACGACCACGCAGCCGGCGTCGCGCATCTCCGGAAGCGCCGCAACGCGGACCGCGTCACGCAGGTTGGCGGGTCCGTCGTAGCCGTCTTCCGACGCGGAGCGCATCGCCCCGGTGACCACCACGGGCTTCGGGCCGCCCACCACCAGGTCGTAGAAGAAGGCGGTCTCCTCGATCGTGTCGGTGCCCTGCACGACCACTGCCCCGTCCACGTCCGGCTCGGCGAGGGCGCCCCGCAAGAGCCCGGCGATCTCGAACAGCTGGAGGAACCGGAAGTGGCTTGCCGGGATCAGCCCGTAGTCGATCGCCCTGACGGCGGCGATCTCGTCCATGCCGGTCGTTCGGGCGAGGATGGCGGCGCCCCGGAGAGCCGGCACGTTGCCGCCCTGCTGCGCATCCACCTGCATGCTGATCGTGCCGCCCGTGAACACCACGACGACGCTCATGCTGCAACCGGGCGGATGGGTCCCCGCAGCGTGATGGACGCGAACCCGCACACGGCGACGAGGAGCCCGATCGTGAAGATCACGGGCGATGTGCCGAAGAAGTCGGCGATTGGACCCACCACGATGATCGGCACGAAGCTCGCGACGGACACGAGCATGTTGAGGACCCCGAACACCCGGCCGCGCACTTCCTCTGGCAGATCCTCCTGGAGCTGCGTCTGCGCCGGGATGGCGACCACGGCATACGAGATGCCCAGCGTGAACGCGATCCCGATCACCATCGAAAGCAGGGAGACCAGCGCCGACAGGTCCACGGGTGACGCCGGAGCATTGACGCCCTGGAGGAACTGCAGCACGGGTCGAGCGATTGCGAGAAGCATCAGGAGGATCCCGAACGCGACCAGCCCAGCCTCGATCACCCGGCGCCGCGGCGCCAGGCGACCGTAGGCGTTCAGCACCAGCACCCCGGTGACGATCCCGAATCCCAGCGGCAGTACGACGACCACGAAATCCTTCGCCGCGAGACCCAGGGCTTCCGTGGCGAAGTCCGGCCCCAGCACGCCCAGCACGCCGATCAGCGAGGCGGTGATCCCCAGGTAGATCAGCGACCAGCTGACATTGCGGTGCGTACGGATGTAGCCAAGGCCCTCGCGAAACTGGTTGAGCGTGGAGCCCATCGCCCGCTCCGCGGCGGCAACACTCTGGCGAGCAGAGCGGCTCTCCTTCTCGGGTGGCTTTGAGGCCGGCAGGGTGACACACAGGACGGCCGCAATGAGGTATGAGCCGGCGACCAGCAGGATCAGCGTATCGGGGCCGGCCAACGTGACGACGAGTGGTCCCAGAAGCGCGAAGCCCAGGGCGAAGGCCGCGTTCAGCGTGAGGGTGAACAGGCCGTTCGCGGCAAGCAACTGCCGGCGGGGAACCAGGTTGGGGATCAAGGCCGCTTCGGCCGGTCCGAAGAACGTCGTCGCGGTGGAAACGAAGATATTCATGATGTACACAATCGCCAGCTGCTCGTGGGCGATGACCATCAGGCCGAAGGCGCCCGCGCGCAGCAGGTTGGTCACGATGAGGATCAGGCGCCGGTCGTGCCGATCCACGTAGACCCCGGCCACGGCCGAGAAGAGGACCGCGGGCACGAGGAACGTGAGGAGCAGGACGCTCACGGCTGAATTGGATTTCGTCTGGGAGAAGATGACGACCGTCAGGCCGTAGATGACCATGTTGCCGCCCACCTGGGTGACGGCCTGGGCCAGCCAGAGGGCCAGGAACGGCCGATTCCGGAGGACGCCGAGCGTGCCCCCGGACGGCTCCTCCGCCTGCTCCTGCGCGGCGGTCAAGATGGATCGATGGCCGGCGCTGGCGCGACAGCAGCGCTGAGTCCGCGATCTCCACGCCGCACGAACTCGACGAGCCGCGCCTCGACGACCCGCCGCTCCAGGAGGACGTGGCGCGAGCATCCCTGGCAGCGTAGTCCGATGTCGGCGCCCAGCCTGTCCACGAGCCACTCGTGGCCGCCGCACGGATGCCGCTTCCTGAGGCGGACGACGTCACCCAGCAGCAGGTCGAGGACGGGCTTCGTCGTCGGCGTCATCGGGCGGTGAGCGTATCAGAGCTTCGGATGGCCCTGGCTCGGGGCCAGGGATCGCAGGGTGGCCGGCAGATGGAGCGTGGTCATCGGGGTGACCGTGATCACCGCGTCCGGGTAGGTTGCCGCCAGCTGGGCGATGATCCCGCCGGAGCGGGTCAGCGTTCCCACCAGCGTCTCCGGATTGCCGATGGCCGCCACCTCGAACGGATCATCGAGGGCGGTGTTCTCGATGGAGAGCTGGCCCGGCGGACCGGCGACAACGTCGCCGGCTGCGATGCGCACGTCACTCACACCGAGCGCCTCCGCGCCCGCATTGCGCAGTTCGTTCAGGAGGTCCTCCACCGCACTGCCGGCAATCGGGCCCGTCACGGTGATGCGGATTCCGGACCCTACGACCGGTGACAGCCCGGCCCAGGATCGGACGCGAGCGAGATCCAGGCGCAACTGGCCCAGCGACGTCTCGCCGCGAGCCTGTGCGGCGGCCAGTGACCGCTCCTCCTGGTCCAGGGTCGCGATCTCTGTCCGCAGCTGGTCGTTGCGGGTGTTCAGGTTGGCCACGAGCACGGTCAGCTCCTGCGACGACAGGTTGGTCAGCCCGCCGCTGTCGCGCTGCGACCCGAGCTGGAGGGCTACCAGCAGTCCCAGGATGACCGCGACCGCGGCGATGGTGAGCGAGTTTCGATACCGGTCGATCATCAGACGCTCGGTCTCGGGCTCGGCGAGGCGGTGGCCCCGGGGCTGCGCGGTCGAGCTGTCGGGCGGGCGGTGGGTTTCGCGGTTGGTCGGGCGGTTGGCCGGGCCGTGGGGGCCGGCGTCGCGGAGGGGAACGCCGCCGCGGACGGCGGCGCCGAGAAGGCCGGCGAGGCCGTGAGGTTGGGTTCCGGCCGCGCGTAGCGGACGTTGATCGTGCCGGCGTAGGCGGGAACCACGACGTCCGGCAGTTCGGCGTACGAGATCTTGATCCCGAAGGCTTCGGCTCGCGCCTGCACGAATTCGCGGAACCCGTCGGCCTGGCTCAGCTGGGCGTAGAGATCGGCAGGCCCGATCGCGGAGACCTGGTACGGCGGTGCCAGGTAGGCCGAGTTCACCAGGACTGAGCCGCCGATGTCCAGCATTGCCGTCGCGGCCGTGACGCGTTCGCCGTTCACAGCGATCGCTTCAGCACCCGCCAGCCACAACTCCTCGACCAGCACGCGGATATCGGCCGCGTTCACCAGGTAGTCCGCTTCGTTGGTGCCCGCGAGGGGCTGGTTCGTGGAGTCCCCCAGTTGGAACACGACGCCGGTGCCCTGAAGCGCGATGAGGCCGGCCGCAGCGCGCGCAGCGTCGAGATCGTCGTTCAGCTGCCGCACGAGTTCGGCGTTGCCCTGCCCACGACCCTCGAGATCCTGGATCTGCGCCCGGAGCGCGAAGAGCTGGTTCTTGAGCCCTTCCTGTTGCGCCTGGAGTCCCAGCGCGGTTTCGACGAGTGGAGGCCGCTCCTGGCTCGTGTAGCGAACGCGCGGCGCCTCGGAACGGAGCTGCGCAGCGACCAGGAACCCGAGGGCGAACAGGGCGAGCCCGAGGGTCACCTGCCAGCTCGGGATCCGCCGGAGGCGTGCCCGGATCGACGTCATCGCCGCCTGCCGGAGCGCTGACGGATCGCCATGATTCCCACGGTCGCTGCAAGCGCCACCGCGAGCGCGCCAAAGAGCCAGGCGAATCCCTCGCTCGGCGGCGAGGACGGCTGTCCGGCGGCACGGCCGCCCGGTGGTGCCGGGGGCGTGGCCGATGGGGATCCGCCTGGCGCACCGGCCGCGGCGGAGGCCGGAGCAGCCCTGGGCCCACCGGCCGACGTGGCCAAGGCGGATCCGCCTGGCGCACCGGCCGCGGCGGAGGCCGGAGCAGCCGTGGGCCCACCGGCCACCGCGACGGGCGCCGGCGACGTGCTCCAGCCGGCGGGCAGCGGCCCGGGCGGGTCTGGACGGGGGCCGGCCGGCTCCGGCCTGGTCGCGCCGATGTCCGCAAGCCAGGCCTCGTCGAACGCGGAGACGTCCATGCCGAGGGCGCTCATGAATGCCGCGTCGTCGGTGACGCCGCCCGCGTAGGACCCGATGAGCGAGACGAGTGCCGCGCGGCCGTGGGTCCGGACGAGGAAGTCGATGGCGCTCGCGCTTTCCGCGTAGGCCAGGACGAACTTGTCGGCCGTGGAGGGGAACTGCCCCAGCCCGGTCAACGGGATGATCGCGCCGATGTTCACGGCGTCGCGCACCCGCCTCCGATCGTCCTGGTCGTAGCCCTGGGAGAGATACACCGCGAGGCCCTCGTTGAACCAGTGTGCCGGGGGGTGGAACGGGTTGCGGGTGGCCGTGCCGAACACAAGGTGCGTCAGTTCGTGCGGGATGACGACGCCCACCCAGGACGCGCCGATCTGATCAGGCCTGATCAGGGCGAAGAGGGTCCGGATTTCGGGCAATGCCTCGCCGCCGACATTCTCGCGGGAACCCGGGCCGATCACGTCGTAGAACCCCGCGCGGTCCCCATAGACGTAGAAATCCACCGGTTCTGTTTCGGTCACGCCGAACAGCTCCTCGGCCTTTGCGATGCCCGCTTCGCCAATGGCCAGCGCCCGCTGTCCGAACGCCGAATCCCCGTCGTACCAGTGCACCCGCACGAGCTTGCCGGCGGCGGTCTGCCAGCTGAAGCGCGTGTCCAGGTACGTGACCGTTGATGCGGGCCCCAGGTAGATCTTCCCGTCGGTGTTGATGATTCGCCATTGGGCCGAATACTGCGTGTTGGGGTACAGGTGCTCCTCCGCTTCGCGGAGGCGGTACTCCAGCGTGGTCGCTGCCAGGTTCCCGGCCGGCGTGATGGGGTGGACGTCGGGACCCAGCCGTCCCGGGCGGCTGATCAGGATTTCCACGTGGCGCACGCTCACGCCGGGG
>JANPDJ010000072.1:0-3490 GCA_031431395.1 Chloroflexota bacterium
CCCCAGGAGCGCGACGCCGTGCCGGGCTCTCGAGCCGGCTGGATCGCCTGAGCGAGGCCCGGTTCGGCCTCCTGATGTTCCTGCCCGCGGCGATCCTCGTGGGACTCTTCGTGATCCCGCCCATCCTCGCGGTCTTCGGCATGGCCGTCTTCCGGATCGAGCTGCTGCGGCCCGGGCCGTCCATCTTCGTGGGGGCCAACAACTTCACGCTGCGCATGCCGGCAGATTCGAACTTCCTGGCATCAATCCCGCGCACGATCCTGTTCGCCGCCGGGACCACCGTCCTCGCGGTCCCGCTGGCGGTCCTGGCGTCGCTGATCATGAACCGCAAGACGCGGTTCGGGACGCTCATCAGCGTGGCCTTCCTGCTGCCTTGGGCGGTGGCCCCGGTGGTCACGGGCTTCTACTGGCGGTTCATGTTCCAGCCCACATTCGGCGTGATCACGAACCCCGTGACCGCGCTGGGCCTCGCCGCTGGGTCCGTCCCCTGGCGCCAGTTTTCGGGTACTGCTCTGCGACACGCGGTCGCCGCCACGGCATGGCGCACGGTGCCGCTGCTCGCGCTCCTGCTCCTCGCCTCGCTGAAGACCATCCCGGAGGCCCACTACCGGGCCGCGCGCATGGACGGGGCAGGTGCCTGGGCGTCGTTCCGCTACATCACGCTGCCGGCCATCCGGGCAACGCTCCTGATCGTGATCGTCCTGACGATCATCACGTCCCTGCAGACGTTCGACGTCATCTTCCAGCTCACCAAGGGCGGGCCGGGCTTCGACACGACCACGATGACCTACTACATCTTCGACGCGGCGATCAACAAGCTCAGCCTGGGCTACTCGGCCGGTCTCGCGCTCCTCCTGCTGCTGATCATCGTGCTGTTCAGTTCCGTGACGCTTCTTCTGCGGACGAGAAACCGGGGCCAGCGCGCGCAGGACGAGGACATGGCCACCGTGATGCGCACGCCTTCGTTCCTGCGCAGCAACGCGGGGTCGAGCGCCGCCGCGCCACTCCTGCGCTACGAGCGCGACGCGGCCGGCGCACGGACGCCACGAGGGGTGCGAATTCCGCCCGGGATTCTTCGGGTGATCTTCGCCGTGGGCGCCGGCGCGTTCATCGTCTGGTCCGTGTTCCCCACGCTGTGGATCTTCATCGCCGCCTTTCAACCCGAAGGCAACGTCACCGGCCGGCCGCTCACGCTCAGCCTCGTGCCGGACCTCGACCATTTCGCGAGCCTGCTGGGCAATCGCGGCTGGCAGGGGTCGATCATCAACAGCCTGGAGATCTCGCTGGGCGCCACGATCATCACGCTCGTGATCGGTGCGCTTGCCGCCTATCCGCTGGCCCGGCTCGCCGTGCCCGGCAAGCGCGCGTTCCTCGGCCTGATGATCTTCACGCAGATGGTGCCCGGCATCGTTCTCGGCATCCCCGTCCTGCTGATCTTCGTCAATCTCGGGCTCAAGGACAGCGTGTTCGGGCTGATCCTCGCCAACACGGCGTTCCTGCTGCCCCTCGTCATCTGGCTGCTGCGGAACATCTTCGAATCGGTCCCGCGGTCACTCGAATCGTCGGCCCGGATCGACGGCGCCACCCGCCTGGGGACCCTGTTCCGCATCACGATTCCCGCGGCGGCGGCAGGGATCGCGGCCACGGCGATCCTCCTCCTGATCAGCACCTGGAACGAATTCCTGTTCGCCGTCATCCTCGGCGACACCGGCGCGGTCACGGTCACCCGGCGCATCGGCTTCATCGATTCTCCCACCAGCGTTTCGGCGGAACCGCCGTACACGCTCCAGGCGGCCGCCGGGGTGCTCGCCGTCCTTCCCTGCGTCATCCTCGTCATCCTGTTCCACCGGCGGATCAGCGCCGGCCTAACGGAGGGGTACGTGAAGGGATAGATCCAGGCTGGTTGCCGCGCCGTGCCCGGATTGTCCGGGCTGCGCATCGAGGAGGAGGTCCCAGTGGCAGACATTCCGCGCACTCCCCAGGAACTCGCGAACGTTCGTCTTTCGCGCCGGCAGATCCTTCGCGGCACGCTCGTCGCCGGCGGTGCGGCGTTCCTGGCCGCGTGCAACGCCACCACGAGCGCGACGCCTGGCCCGACGGCTGCCCCCACCGCGGCCCCGACGGCCGCCCCGACGGCAGCACCCACGGCTGCTGCGACCGCGGCCGCCACCGCCGCCCCCACCGCCGCCCCAACCCCAAAGCCCGAGGATTTCTCTGGCGTCACGATCAACATCGCCTGCAACCCAACCAGCATCGCGCACGGCACGGCCGCGGCGGCGCAATGGAGCAAGCTCACGAACGGCACCGCGGTTGCGACGCTCGTTCCGTACGCCGAGCGGGCGCTCCGGTTCGCGGCCGACATCGTGGACCACAACTCGCACTTCGACGCGTATTTCGCCTCGAAGGACTTCGTGGCGCAGTTCGGCGACAAGCTCTACGCGGACATCAGCTCCCTCGGCATCGACACGAGCGACTACGTGCCGATCACGCTCCAGCAGCTGGCCAACGGCGGCAAGACGTACGCCCTGCCGCTCTTCGCGGACCAGGAAATGTTCATCTACAACACGGAGCACTGGAAGGCGGCAGGCCTTGATCCGGCCGTCGTCCCGACGTCCTGGGAAGAGCTGTACGCGTACACGCCCAAGCTGACCGCCCTGAATGGCGGCAAGCTGGAGGCAAACGCGACGCCGATTTCGAACCAGGGCGACTCGTACTGGCTCTGCTACTACAACTCGTTCAACCAGCCGTTCCTCAGCGACGACAAGACGCAGCTGCTGTTCGACAACGACGCCGGCAAGGCCACCTGGGATGCCATCAACAAGGGCTTCACCTCGAAGTTCTACGGCCCCAGCGGGCTCAGCGCCGCATCGGACCTCGACAGCTACCTGATCTTCAACCAGGGTCTTGCGGCGTCCGAGATCGGGATCGTCGAAGGGCTTTCGCAGGCAAACAGCGGCAATGCGAAGGACTACAAGGCGACGATCTCCAAGACCGCAGCCACCGCGGCCGTCATGCCCGGTGTCGCACCCAACACCACCGGGTCGATCATCGTCACCGAGGGATGGGGCGTCGGCGCCTTCTCGAAGAACCAGGAAGCCGCCGTGAGCTTCCTCAAGTACGCCACCGGTCCCATCTACCAGGCCCAGATGCTCGAGGAAGTCGCCGGCCCCGGCACGCGTCTCCCCCCGAGCCGCCTGTCGGTGCTCAACGATCCTGCCGTGCAGGCGAAGTTCCCGTTCACGGCGATCCTCGGCAAGCAGGCCGCCGGGATGCTGCAGTGGCCGGGCGTTCCCTACCCGGACATCGACAAGGTGTTCCAGCTGGCCCTCGCCAACATGCTCAAGCGCAGCTGGACCCCGGCCCAGGCGCACGAAGAGACGGTCAAGGCCACCAAGGACCTCATCACCAAGTGGCTGACGTCCTAGGTGGCCTTGACCGTCTCTTCGTGCGCCTGGGCCGGGGTCCAGCTGCGCTTGAGCATGTTGGCGAG
>JANPDJ010000073.1:0-7435 GCA_031431395.1 Chloroflexota bacterium
GGCGGGGCCGGATCCGGCCGTGGGTCCGGTCGCGGATCAGGCAGGGGGGCGCGCCGAGTCTGGTCGCCGTCGCTCATGCGTCCCACCGGCGGAAGAGCAGCGCCGTGTTCTGGCCGCCGAAGCCGAACGAGTTCGATAGCCCGATCCGCATGTCGTGACGCTGTGCGGTGTTGGGGGTGAGGTCCAGACCCTCGGCCGCCTCGTCCGGGTCGTGGAGGTTGATCGTGGGGGGCACCACGCCGTCGCGCAGGCTGAGGATCGTGATCGCAGCTTCGATGGCGCCCGCCGCACCCAGCGTGTGGCCCAGCATGCTCTTGTTCGCGGTCACCGGCACGCGCGCTGCATGCTCGCCGAGGATCGTCCGGATAGCCGCCAGCTCTGCCTTGTCGCCCTCCGGCGTGGATGTGGCATGGGCGTTCACGTGGTCGATGTCGGATGGCGCAATGCCGGCCTTGGCGATTGCCCGGCGGGCCGCGCGGACCGCCCCAATGCCGCCCGGCGGAGGGAGGGTGATGTGGTACGCGTCCGCGGTGGCGCCGTAGCCCAGGATCTCGGCCAGGATCGGTGCGCCGCGCGCGGTGGCATGCGCAAGGTCCTCCAGGACCAGGACCGCGGCACCCTCCCCGATGACGAAGCCGTCCCGGGCCCGGTCGAACGGGCGCGACGCGGCAGCCGGATCGTCGTTGCGCTGCGAGAGCGCCCGCATCGCCGCGAACCCGCCGACGAGCGCCTCGTGGATGCCGGCCTCCGATCCGCCGGCCAGCATCATCCGGGCATCGCCGCGGCGGATCGTCTCGAACGCCTCGCCGATCGCGTGCCCCGAGGAGGCGCACGCGGACACCGTGGCGAAGTTGGGGCCCAGCGGCCCGAAGTTGATCGCGATCTGGCCGGCTCCCACGTTGCCGATGCCCATCGGGACGAGGAACGGAGAGAGGCGGTCTGGGCCCCGCGCGGCGAACACCGCGAGGTTGTCGAACAGGGTGTGCACGCCGCCGAGGCCGGTTGCCAGGATGACGCCCGTCTCTTCGGCCTCGTCACCCTCCAGCCGGTCCGGCAGGCCCGCCATGTCCATCGCCTCGCGGGCAGCGACCAGCCCGAACTGGATGTAGCGGTCCACCCGCCGGAGGTCCTTCTTGTCCAGCACATGGCTCGCGTCGAAGTCCGGCACCTGGGCGGCCATCTGCGAGGTGAGCCGGACGGGATCGAACGTGGAGATCCGGCTCACGCCGGGGCGCCCCGCGACAATTGCCGGCCATGATCGGTCCACCCCGGTCCCCAGGGCCGTGATCATGCCGAGGCCCGTGACCACGACGCGCAATGCGTCGGGGTCGTGGCCGCGGAGCGACGTCATCGGACGAGCTTCCCCGTGCGGACGGTCGCGGCGCGGTAGACGTCGCCGGGCAGGCCGCGGGCGGTGAGCGCGTTGGACACGGCAAGCACGTCGAACGAGGCGCGCTTGATCTCCGTCGTGACATCCTCGCCCACGATGTCGATCATCGCCCACGACGCCGTTGGGTCACCGTCGAAGGCCCACCCGGCGCTGCCGTCGTTGACGATCACCTTCCAGCCGAGGTCGCGGACGTCCGGCAGGTGGGTATGCCCGCAGACGATCACCCGCGCGTCCGTCCCGGCCGCGCGCTCCATGGAGACATTGGCGTCGAGCGCCTTGTCGAAGCCCTGGGTCTGGGAGCCCGGGGACGCGTGGCACACGAGGACGAGGGTGTCCTCCACCCGCAGACGCCGCTCCGACGGGAGGCCGCGCAGCCATTCCAGCCGTTCGGCGCCCAGGGCGTCATGGGCCCATTCGGCAGCCGTGCGGATCTGCTCCGGCACGCCGTCCGTCAGCCAGGGAAACGCCGCGCCGTAGTCGAAGTCCGCGACCGCCACGTCCGTGTTGCCCCCGATGATGAGGGCTCCCTCTGCCTGGAGCTCGCGGAGTGCGTCGATCGTGCCGGCAGGGTCCGGGCCGTTCATCGCGTGGTCACCGGCCACCAGGACGGCGTCGGGCCGCGAGGCCTTGACCGCCTTGCGGACGGCGTCGAGCGCAACGGCATTGCCGTGCACGTCGGAGAACACGGCGATACGTGCCATCAGCGGAGGACTCCTTCGTTCGGGATGATGAAGCTGAGGGTGGCCTCGCAGGCCGTCTCGCCGTTGACGGTGGCCGTGGCCCGCCCGCGCCCGAAGCGTTTGCCGAGCTTCTCCATCACCACCTCCAGCCGGAGGGTGTCGCCCGGCTGGACGATGCGCTTGAAGCGGCAGTCGTCGATGCCGGCGAACAGCCCGATGCGGTCGCCGAACCCGGGTTGCTTCGCGACGTAGACCGCCATCGTCTGTGCGAGGGCCTCCACCTGGATGACCCCGGGCATGACCGGCAGGCCGGGAAAATGGCCCTGGAAGAACCACTCCGTGGCGGTCACCGCCTTGATACCCACGATCCGCCTGGCCTCCGGGTCGTAGTCCACGATCCGGTCCACGAGGAGGAACGGCCAGCGGTGCGGGATCAGCGCCTCGATCTCGCGCGTCGTATGCACGATCCCGGGCGTCGCGCCGGGCGCGCTCGGCTCAGCCCGCGTCTCGGCGCGCCCGTGGGGCGCTGCGGCGGCCTGTGCGTCGTGATCGTCGGGAGCGGGGTTGGTCACGCAGGGCTCCTGGAGGGGTCGGCTGAAAGCGGAGTGTGCTGGAGCGGCCTGGCCCGCTTCATGCGAAACGTGCAGGCATGCATCCCCGTGGAGGTCACGCCTTCCTGGCCGTGGCCGCCGCAAGGAAGGAGGCACTGCCCAGGCGGTCGATGAGACCCGTGGTCATGCGACCCTCGAGGAACTCGGGGTTCGAGAGGAGCGCCTGGTGGATGGGCACGTTGGTCACGATCCCGTCCACGACCACCTCGGCCAGGGCAGCGCGCGCGCGGGCGATGGCCTGTTCGCGGTCCGCCCCCCAGACGATCAGCTTGCCGAGCAATGAATCGTAGTAGGGCGGCACTTCGTAGCCCGGGTACAGGTGCGAATCCATGCGAACACCGGGCCCACCGGGCGGCAGGAACGCCTCCACGGTCCCGGCCTGCGGCCGGAAGTCGTCCGCGGCGTCCTCCGCATTGATCCGGAACTCGATCGCGTGGCCGCGGATGACGACATCGGCCTGGCCGAACCCCAGGGGCTCGCCCGCCGCGATCCTGATCTGCATGGCCACGAGGTCGATGCCGGTGAGCATCTCCGTAACCGCATGTTCAACCTGGATCCGGCAGTTGATCTCGATGAACCAGGCGTTGCCGGCCTGGTCCACCAGGAACTCCAGGGTGCCCACGTTCTCGTAGCCGGCCGCCACGACGGCCTTGAGCGCCCTCCGGGCGAGGTCGTCCCGGGCTGCCGGGCTGAGTGCCGGCGTGGGGCCCTCCTCGATGATCTTCTGGTGGCGGCGCTGCACGGAGCAGTCGCGATCTCCCAGGTGGACGCCGTGGCCGTACCGGTCCACGGCCACCTGGATCTCCACGTGCCGGTTGTCCTCCAGCCACTTCTCGAGATAGAGCGAATTGTCGCCAAACGCGGAGCGGGCCTCCGATCGGCAGACTTCCAGGGACGTTTCGAGTTCCCGCGGCGAGCGGATCATCCGCATGCCCTTGCCGCCGCCGCCGGCAGAGGGCTTGATGAGGACCGGGTAGCCGATCCGTTCCGCTTCTGCGAGTGCGTGCTGGTCATCCTGGAGCATGCCTTCGGATCCGGGGATCGTGGGCAGGCCGTGGCCGCCCAGCAGCCGGCGGGTGGCCTCCTTGGAGGCGAACCGCTCCAGCACCTCCGGCGACGGGCCGATGAACGTCAGATCGTGCGCCCGCACGGTGTCGGCAAAACCGGCGTCCTCCGACAGGAAGCCGTAGCCCGGATGGACGGCATCGCAGCCGGTGACGATCGCCGCGGAGATGATGGCGGGCGCCGAGAGATAACTCCGGCGTGCGTCCGCGGGACCGATGCAGATGGCCTCGTCGGCGAGGCGCACAGGCAGGCTGTCGCGGTCGGCTTCGCTGTACGCGACCACGGCAGGCAGGCCCATCGTCCGGCACGCGCGCAGGATCCGCAGGGCAATCTCGCCGCGGTTGGCGATGAGGATGCGGGAGACCATCAGGATTCGCTCACGGCGGGCGATCCCGCGGGGTCCGCGGCGCCGTCGTCGGGGCCCGGGCGGCCGCGACTGCCGGGCTCGATGACGATGAGGTCCTGCCCGTACTCCACTCCCTCGCCGGCTTCCACGAGCGTGGTCACGACGATCCCGTCATCGGGGGCCACCACGTCCTGCGGGACGCCGAGCAGGTTCACGGCCCCCAGGCGATCCCCAGCCCGAACGCGGGTCCCCGGACGCAGGTCCTGGCGTGGCTGGAACACACCGACGGCCGGCGAGGTCGCCACGACGCGACGGGGGCCCGGTGCGGGGGACGGTGACGCGTCGGGACCGCCGGCGGCGCGGGGCAGGCGGTCCGGCCGGTCGGCGCGGTCCGTGCGGTCGGCGCGGTCGGCCGCGCGATCGGAGCTTCGGTCGGTCCGGGCGGCCGGAATGGCCGGGACGGCTGGAGCAGCGGCAGGCCGGCGCAGGCGGATTCGCCAGTCGTCCTCTCGCACGTCGATCTCGCCGAGGCCGCTCGCCGCAAGACGACTGATGAGGTCCGGCAGCACATCATCGGTGAGGCGGTCGATCTCGGCGTGGTCGTGGCGCCGGGCATCGTGGTCCCGAGGCGCGCGCGGCGTCGTCCGATCGCTGCTCATGGGCCCTAGACCTCGTCACGCGCGGGCGGCTGGGGCTCGTCGCGGCGCCTACCCGGCCCACCCAGCGTACTGCGGCCGGCCTCCAGGCCGGCCCCGACGAGGTTGCGCAGGCGGTCCGTGAGTCCGGCCCGTTCCGGGGGCGCGGCGGGCCCCTGGGACACCACGGTGAACTCGCCCTGGTTGCGGTACCGCGCGTAGCGCTGGGCGATCAGGTCCGGCAGGGCCAGGCGATCGAGGCGGCTGAGCTCGTCCAGGATGACCTCGCGAAGCCGGCGGGCGGTCTCGACGTGGTCCGTGTGGGCGCCTTCGCCCGGCTCGGCAACAACGCGGTCGATGACGCCCAGTGCCTGCTGCTCGGCTGCCGTCATCCGCATCGCCACCGCCGCACGGGGGGCGGCGTCCGGCGATCGCCAGAGGATGGAGGCACAGCCTTCCGGGGTGATCACGGAGTACGTGGCGTTCTCCAGGGCCACGACGACGTCACCAACCGCGATGGCCAGTGCGCCGCCTGACCCGCCCTCGCCCGTGATCACGGTCACGATGGGCGTCCGCAGCCGGGTCATGAGCGCGATGGACCGGGCGATCGCCTCGGCCACGCCGCGTTCTTCCGCTTCCGCTCCGGGCGACGCCCCCGGCGTGTCCACGAACGTCACAACCGGCAGATCGAACCGTTCGGCCATCTCCATCAGCCGCATCGCCTTCCGATAGCCCTCCGGGTGGGCCATGCCGAAGTTGCGGCGGATGTTCTCCTCGGTCTCGGAGCCCTTCTGGTGGCCGATGATCATCACGCGCTGGTCGCCGATGCGGGCCGGGCCGCCCACGATCGCCGCGTCGTCGCGGAACAGGCGGTCGCCGTGCAGCTCCACGAACTCGTCGGCGAGATGCGCGAGAAGCTCGAGCGTCCGGGGGCGGGCCCTGTGGCGCGCCAACTGGACCCGTGCCCAGACGGCCGCCTCCTGGGTTGCGGCAGGGTTCGTCCCCAGGCTGGCTGCGGCGCTGGTTCCGGCGCCGGCCGAGGAGCCGGTTCCGGCGTTGGCCGAGGAGCCGGTTCCGGGGCCGGTTCGGGGGCTGGCCAGGGCAGGTTCAGCCATTCCGAGCGCCTACCGCGGGGGTCGGCACGGGCGGTGCCGGGCGGCCGTTCGGGGCGGGCGGTGCCGGCCGGGCGTTGGGCGCTGAGCGGCTTCCTGTATCGGACCCATCGGCCAGGACACGGTCAACGAATGGGGTGAAGAACGCGAAGGCGCGGGACGCGGCACTCGAGGGGTCGGCCGCCACGTCGACCGGGCGCAGGAACGCCAGCAGGGCGATCAACTCCCCGCGGAGTGCCGCGCGGTGCACGACCCGATCCACGAACCCGTGCTCGAAGAGGAACTCCGCGCGCTGGAAGCCCGGCGGAAGTTCCGCGGCGATGGTGCCGGCCGACACCCGGGCGCCGGCGAAGCCGATGAGTGCATTGGGTTCGGCAAGGTTGACGTCGCCGAGCGCCGAGAAAGACGCGAAGACGCCGCCGGTCGTGGGATCGCTGAGCACCGATACGAACGGCACGCCGGCTTCACGGAGCCGCTCCACGGCGCCGACGGTCTTGGCCAGCTGCATCAGGGCAAGCGTCCCTTCCTGCATCCGCGCGCCGCCGGAGGCCGAGACGATGACCAGCGGGATCCGCTCGAACAGGGCGAATTCTGCCGCGCGCGTGACCTTCTCCCCCACCACCGCGCCCATCGAGCCACCCATGAACCCGAAGTCCATGACCACGATTGCGACCCGCCGGCCGTCCAGCCGCGCCTCGCCCCAGACGGCGGCGTCGCGGAGGCCGGTGGCGAGCTGGGCTGCGTCCACGCGGTCCGGGTACGGCTTCTGGTCCACGAACCCGAGTGGATCCAGGGATTCGAGGCCGGAGTCCTGCTCCACGAACGTACCGGGATCCACGAGCAGCGCCAGGCGGGCCGTGGCCGAGAGCCGGAAGTGATGTCAGCAGTTCGGGCAGACGCGCGCGTGCTTGTCCAACTGCTTGTTGAACAGCATCTGCTCGCAGGACGGGCATTGCGTCCAGAGGTCCGCCGGAAACGATTCGCGACGCGGCCGGAACGGCAGCTTGATGGGCATCAGCGCGTCCTGGTGAGGCGCGGGAGGAACCGGGGGGACCGGGCGTGGATGCCGCCGGCAACGGCCGCCCGGTGCGCAGCGCGGACGGCGCGGACCATGGGCGGCACTGCGGGCCGGCCGCGGCGCCACGCCACGTACGCGCCGGCGATGGAAATGGCCGCGGACGTCAGCGCACCGCCGATGAGCAGCGGCCGCAGGCGCGAGTGCGCCGCCGGCAGCCTCGTGGCCGGCTGTGGCACGCCGAACGGGTCCGGCTGGCGCGGGTGGAGGCGTGCCAGAGGGCCGGAGCGTGACGCGGATCCGCCGCGTCGCTGCCGGGCGGCCGCCGCCTGGAGGTCGCTGGCCAGTCGCTCCTCGAAACGGAACGAGGGATGGACGCGCACCAGCTGTGACTCCAGCGCCGTGGCCACTGCCAGTACGGAGGGGGCGAGGTCCGGCTCCGACGACGCACCCACAGCCCACCGCTCCCGGGCCGCAAGCAGCGAGTCGAGGTAGCGGTCCGTGACCAGGGCGTCCACTTCGAGATCGTCGCGGTCGCTCATCGGGCGGTCATTGGGCGCGGCGGGCGGGCCGTCATCGGG
>JANPDJ010000074.1:0-4071 GCA_031431395.1 Chloroflexota bacterium
TCCCCGGGAGGTTTGAGACTCTGTAGCGTGGGCGTCGAGGAGGGCGTCCATGGGGTTGAAGTCCGATCCCCGACGGTTGCCGCGGCGGAACCACTACCAGGAGGGGCCCGGCTTCCTGTTCGTGGCGACGCAAGGCGGGCGATGACATCGACGAGTGTGCGAACCGCGTCCACGATGTGCGGGCCCTTGTTGAGCACCGGCTTCAGATTGTTGGGACGGGTCTCGTCATGGGCCACGTGTTGTCGTGCTCCTCGCCAGGGCCACGGCTTCAACGGCGCGCATGGTGCCGGTTCGAAGCCCCCCCTTTGCCTATGGGAATAGCTTCCGGCCCTCCGGCTTCCAGTCCTTGCCGTAGATGTCGAGGGACGACAGGGCCTTCAGCACGACGTCCACCAGCTCGTTGCCGAAGGAGAGCGTCTCGACGCCAGAGACCCTCGCGGAGGAGAGGAGTGCGATGGTCCGGTCCCACTCGCTCGGGTCGATGTGCAGGATCCCGTCCTTCGTCGGAAAGAGCGCCGAATCCAGCTGGTCAAGGGACCACGCAATGCCTTCCGGCGTCCGGTCCGACTGTCCCGCTGCTGTGCTGACGCAGTCGTCGAGGTTGTCCCGGCACTCCACCTGCGACTGCGCCACGACGCCAAGGAACGCCGTTACGGCCGCCTTCAGATCCGGCTGGCCCAGGTCCGAGGCCTGCACCCAGATCAACTCTCCGAGGATCGCCTGGTCGGCCATGTGGAGCGGCGTTGCGACATAAGCGGACGGGTCGAGGCCGGCGGCGACGAGGCTCTCCTGGATCCGCGCCCAGCCCTCGTACGCGCTGACCGCGGCGGCGGACGCTGTGCCGTCCAGCAGCCGGGACGGGTCAAACGGCGCACCGGGATCGGCCGGCGCCAGGAGCGTGACACCGGCCGGCAGTCCGGCCGCCTGGAGAGACGCCGCCGCCTGCGGATTGTCGAACAGGACTCTTCCCTTGAGGCCGGCGACCGACTTCGCGCCGCCCTTCTTCGGGACGACGAGGACGGTGCTGTCGCGTCCGCTCAATTCCCCGACGGCCTTCAGCGTGACGCCCTTGCCTGCAGCTGCGGCCGCGTCCGCGGCCGTGCCGATCCAGACGGGGACGACGGAGGGGTCGGAGTCCACCGCGAAGATGTCGTAGCCCGCAATGGGCGGCGCCACGTCCACGATGAGGTTCACCGATGGGTAGTGGTCCAGTGCTTCGGCGTAGAGCAGGGCGGCGTCGGTCGCCTCGTATCCGTGGAACAGCCGGACCTGGACATTGACCTGGTTCGCCGGCTTGAGGGCATCGGCCGGCACGGCGGTCGCGATGGCCTCGAGCGATGGCTCCGGCGTGGCCGGTCCGGTGCTCGGTGCCTCCGTCTCGGTTGGGCGGTCCGAGGCCGCCACGAAGAATGTCCGGCCGGGCACGGCCGGGGCATCGGTGGCCGTGCCCGGCCCACCGTCATCGGCGATCGCCGGGCGGCAGGCCGAGAGTGCCACGGAGGCGCCAACCAGGAGGATGAGTGCGACGTGAGCGCGCCGTGTCCCGGTCATCCGAACCGTCCCTCGACGTACTCCGCCGTCAACCGCTGGGTCGGGCTTGTGAAGAGCCGCTCGGTGGCCGCGAACTCGACGAGGTACCCGGCCCGATCCTCACCCATCGTGAAGAAGGCCGTCTCGTCGCTGACCCGACCTGCCTGCTGGAGGTTGTGGGTCACGATGATGATCGTGTAGTCGGTACGGAGGGCCCGGAGCAGTTCCTCGATCCGCTGGGTCGATATCGGGTCCAGCGCAGAGCAGGGCTCGTCGAGGAGGAGGATTTCCGGCTCCGTCGCGATCGCCCGGGCGATACAAAGGCGCTGCTGCTGACCGCCGGACAGAGACGTCCCGGGCTCCCGCAGTTTGTCCTTCACCTCGTCCCACAACGCAGCCCGGCGGAGGCTGTGTTCCACGACGAGCTCGAGGTCGTGCCGCCTGTTCACCCCGCCGAGCCGGACGCCGGACGCGACGTTGTCGAAGATCGTCATCGATGGGAACGGGTTCGGCTTCTGGAACACCATCCCGACCATCCGCCGTACACGCGTCGCCTCGATTCCTTTGCGGTAGATGTCGACGTCATCGACAGTGATCCGGCCCTCGACGCGGCCCCCCTCGATCGTTTCGTGCATCCGGTTGATCGTGCGCAACAGGGTGCTCTTCCCGCAGCCGGAGGGACCGATGAAGGCCGTGACCGCACGTGGCCGCACTGAAAGGGAGACATCGCGGACCGCGCGGAACGACCGGTAGAACGCGTGAACGCCTTCGAGCCGGAGGGCCCCGGTGGGCCCGGCTGCGGCACCGGCCGCGGGACCATCCATGACGGGGATCATGTCGCGGGGTCCACCTGCAGGTGAGCTGTCCATGCTCAGTCCACCCGCGCGTTGATCGAGCGGCCGCGGACGACCACGTTGATCAAGAGCACGATCGCAAGAAGCACGATCGCGGCCGACCAGGCCTCGGACACGAAGAACTTGGAGGGCAGGCGGCTGTTCTGGTAGACGAACAGCGGCAGCGCGGACATCGTGGATCCGAGGTCACCGACGTTGAGGGCATCCGATCCACGCGCGGTGAAGAGCAGCGGGGCAGTCTCTCCGAACCCACGGGCGAACGCCAGCATGAGCGCGGTGAGGATGCCGGCGCGCGCGGTCCGCAGCACCACGGACAACACGGTTCGCCAGACCGGGATCCCAAGGGCGAGGGAAGCCTCGCGGAGCGATCCGGGCACAAGGCGCAGGACTTCTTCGGTCGTGCGGACCACGACCGGGAACATCACGACCGCCAGCGCCACCGACCCGGCGAACGCGCTGGACCCCACCGCCGCCACGAGCGTCGAATAGACGAGGAGCCCCGCGATGATCGAGGGCACGCCCAAGAGGACATCCACAATGAACCCGAAGGCCTGGGCCACAGCCGGCCTCGCGAACTCCGCGAGATAGATCCCCGCGAGCAGTCCCAGTGACCCGGAGAAGACGAGCGCCAGCGGGACCATCTGCAGCGACCCTGCGATTGCGTTCAGGGCGCCCGGGTCGTCCGGGTTCGCGGCCGGGTTCTGCAGGAACTGCATCGTGAGCGTGGGCAGCCCCCGGGCCACGACGTACCCGATGATGGCCAGCAGCGGCGCGATCGTGATGATCGCGGCCAATCCGGCCACAACACGGGCCAGCCGGTTGACCCGCGCGCGGCGCCGTTCGCGGCCGGAGGGCCGCTGGAGCAGCCGCGAGCCACCACGCACCGGGAGCAACGCCTCGGACGCCACGTCCATGGGAACGTCGGCCATGTCAGGTCCCCGCGGTGGTGATGGCCAGGCGGCGAGCCGTCAGTCGCACGATTGCAGACAGGCCCACCGTCACGAAGAGGAGCACGACGCCCAAACCAAGCAGCGCGGAGAGCTCGAGCTCGCCGGTTACGTCGCCCAGGTTCGTGGCGACCTTGGACGCGATCGTCTGGCCGGGCTGAAAGACGCTCCCGGGGATCTGGTCGATGTTGCCGATCACCATCGTCACGGCGATCGTCTCGCCGAGCGCGCGCCCGAAGGCCAGCATCACGGCTCCGATCAGCCCGATCCGCGCGGTAGGCAGGATCACGTGGCGGATGAGTTCCCAGTGCGTCGCGCCGAGGCCCACGTAGCCCTCCCGGAGTGACTGCGGGATCGATCGGATCACCTCGCGAGACACGGCGATCACCATCGGCGTGATCATGATCGCGAGCACCATGCCGGCCGTGAACACCGAGTACGAGGCGGGTCGCCCAGGATTCTCGCCGAAGAACGGCACGATCTTCCCCAGCGTGGACGCGAGATACCACTGCAGCGTGTCACGCATGAACGGGGCAAACAGGTACAGGCCCCAGAGGCCCACGACCACGGACGGGATCGCCGCGATGAGCTCCACCACGAACGTCAGGACGAGTCCGACGCGAGGCGGGGCGAACTCCACCAGGAAGATGGCGACGAGGATTCCGACGGGCGCTGCCACGGCAAGTGCGATTACAGATGACAGCACGGTCCCGACGATCATGGGCAGCGCGCCGAGGCGG
>JANPDJ010000075.1:0-11315 GCA_031431395.1 Chloroflexota bacterium
GACCGGTAGAGCGACACCGGCCGGCGATGGAGGGCAGGGTGGGGGTCGAAATCGACACGCCCCGCTCGGGGATACCGGCTCCAGCAGGTCCGGACCTGACCCGGAACCTGCTCACTGCGCCCGCCGCGCGCGGCGCCCGCCACCTGTCCAGCGTGGACAAAGGCTTGCCAGGCCGGCGGATCAACCCGCGTTCAGGGCCTCACGCGACAGGGCGTAGGCCTTCTCGTGCTGGCCACGCGCCGCGAGTACATCCGCCCATTGGCCCAGGATGTCGCGCAGCATTCCTCGCAGGCCGACTTCGCGCGCCAGTTCTGCCGCCGCCTCGTAGCTCGCGACGGCGGCCTCGGGATCATCGAGTTGAAGGTGTGCGCGTGCTCGTGTCACGAGTGCCTCCAGGAGCGCTCGCTGGTTCTTCGTGCGCTGCGCCGTAGTGATGGCATCCGCCAGCAGCTCCAGGGCGCCCTGGGGGTTGCCCTGCGCGATCATGATCTGGGCCGTGGTGTCCTGGACGTGCGCCAGCCACCGTTCGTCGTGGAGCCGCTCGAACCGCGACCAGGCAGCGGCGGCCAGCTCAGCGGCCCGGGCGAGGTTGCCGTTGGCCAGGAAGGCCAGCGCGAGGCTGTTCTCCTGGGTGCCCATCTCGAACTCCGCACCGCTGGCGCGGTAGAGGGCGAGGCTCTGGAGGCCCGTCCGAATGGCACCTTCGAGGTCGCCCGTCTCGCGATAGGCGTGCGCAAGGTCGTAGAGATACGTGGCCCGGCGGCGATCATCGAGCGTGTCCTCGATCGCACGAACCTCCTGGAGGTAGGCCAGTGCCTTCTGGTGGTCACCCTCGTGTGACTCGATGGACGAGAGCGCGAGCAGCAACCGGATCCCGAAGTCCGGCTCCACGTTGAGCCCACCGCGGACGCCATCCAGCACGGTGCGCATCAGCGAACGCGCCTCGGACATGTTGTCCTGCTTGAAGTGCGCATACGCCAGCCAGTACGTGGCAAGCGCAGCGTCGGCATGACGACCGTTCGCAGTGAAGATGCGCATGGCCTCTGCGGCGTCTGCGGCTGCGGGCAGCGGTGCGTCCAGTCGCGCATGCCCCTCGGCGCGTCCGCGCAGCAACTCCGCCCTGCTTCCCGGATCGACCGGGACATCGAGCAGATCCGTGTACGCGTTGACGGCTTCCGCCCATCGCCCGGCCGCAAGGTGGACATCAGCCTCCAGCCGGCTCCAGGCGGGCGTGTCATCACCGATGAGCCGGCTCGGGGCGATCCCGAGCTGCTGCCCGAGGAAGTTGAGCGCCGTCATGGACGGACGTACAAGGCCGTTCTCGAGCGCGCTGACGTACGCCTTCGTGTAGCGATCGCCGGCGAGTTGCTGCTGGGTGAGTCCGGCGCTGAGACGCGCCTGCTTCAGGCGCGACCCAAGGCGCCCGGCGAGCCCGGTGTCATCCGTCGCGGGCCTGGGCCGGCGGGTACTCGTTCTCATCGCGCGGAGTGTACACCCGCGGCAATCCCCCCTTGACCTCGCCCAGGAGTTCGCTCATGGGGACGTTGAGGCGGTCCGCCAAGAGCGTCAGGGCCCGGAGCGAAGGCAGACTCCGCCCGCGCTCAACCTCCGAGACGAACCCCTTCGTGAACGGATCGCCCAGCTGGCTCTGGGTCAGCCCCCGCGCCTGCCGCCGTTCCCGGATGGCCCGGCCCAGGGTCTGCGCGAACTCCGAGTTGGGTCGAATGTCTGGAAGTTTAGAAATACTTGACTGTTGCATGCCGTCAGCCTAGCATCCGGGACAGCGGCCGTGAAGCCCCAATTCGGACCTGGAGGAGGTTCGAGCCACCGGCCGCATCAACGAAGGAGCGTCTCCAATGGCATCCCGCATCCGCAGCCTCCGCGCGCTTGCCCTCGCTGCCGGTCTCTCCGCACTGCTCACCCTCCTCACAGTCGGATCCGCGTTCGCGGGCGGCGGCACCGGCCCCTGGTGAAATCGCTCCTGCCAGGCCGGCCCGATGTCAGAACGGGTGAACGGGACTGCCTGAGGGCCCCGTACGGCCGGTAATACGATCACAGACACCGTGCGAAACGGCCACCGGCATCATGCCGGCAGGCCGTTTCGTGGCGTCCGCTGTCAAGTCATAATTGACGCAACCTCAACCGCCGGAGCCGCAACGGCTGGCCTCGAGGTCGCGGAGCGTGCGATGCAGACGAAACAGATGGCCGACACCGGAATGACCGTCGTGCGGACGGGCGCCGACGCGTCGCTCTTCCCGCTGCCGGCAGCCGCGCTCGACGTGAACGCGGCAACGGACGTGGATGCCGGCGCATCGGTGCCCCTCACGGCGAGCGCCCGGATGGAAGCCGTGGGCCGGCTCGCGGCTGGCGCCGCGCACGACTTCAACAACGTCCTGACCGCCATCGCGGGATACGCCGGCCTGCTCGCGGACGAACTGCCGCCTTCCCACCCGGGGCAGGCGAACGTGGCCGAGATCCGCAAGGCGGCCGAGCGGGCGATGCGGCTGACAGGTCAGCTCCTGGCGTTCGGGCGGCGTGATGCGCAGGAACGGCGCCTGCTGGACCTCAACGACGTCCTGGCCGACGTGCTCCCGATGCTCCGCCAGCTCGTTGGCGAGCGGATCGATCTCGTCACCAATCTCGGTGCGCCGCTGCCGTTGGTGCTGGCTGATTCGGGCCAGCTGGAGCAGGTGCTCGTGAACCTCGTCGTGAACGCGCGTGACGCCATGCCGGATGGCGGACATGTCGTCGTCTCGACCACCGTCGTGAACCTCGACCGCGCCTTCGTCCGGACGCACCCCGGCGCGCGTCCCGGAGCATTCGTCCGACTGATCGTGGTCGACGGGGGCGCGGGCATGGACGCGGGCGTCCTCGCTCACATCTTTGAGCCCTATTTCACGACGAAGGCACCGGGCCGCGGAACGGGGCTGGGTCTCTCGACGGTGTACGGCATCGTGAAACAGAGTGACGGCTACGTATGGGCGGCGAGCGCCCCGGGGAGCGGCACCACGATGATCGTGGATCTGCCGGCGCGCTGAGCCGGGCGTCACGGAGCGCTGCGACGCCCGGGGCTGAGGCCCTCGCACGGTCCGCTGGATCGGGCGCCCAGGGCGGCTCGCCACGCCGCCAGCGCTTCGGGCCACCAGCGGTCGAGGCCCCGGTCCGCCCCGTACCAGGGCCGGCCGGCCGCCTGGCCGTGGACGATATCGTCCAGGATCACCTGGCGGGCACCGTCAAGGAGCGCCGATCGCACCGGTACCACGCCGTCTCCTTCGATTGCGCGGGCGCCCGGCTCGTGGAGGAGCCCCTGGTATAGGCGGTACGCGACACGCTCCCGTCCATTGCCGTCCGGCCGGCCCACGACCATTTTGGACGCGACCGTCACGTAGCCCACGCAGGGATCGAACGCCGCGCCCGGGACGACGCGGTCGGCGAACTGCGCCGCAACATCGCCCACCCGCCGGCCGGCGTACCGCGACGACTCCACGTGGTGGGGAGACCCGAGGCTGACGATCGCCCCGATCTGCGCGGCAAGGCCCATGGGCCGACCGTCGAACTGCGTCTCCGCGGTGAGGATCCGGCCCACGATCCCACCGGCCGAGTGGCCCACGATGAGCACCGGCGCACCCCGGCTGGGACCGTGTGCGGAGGCAGCGCCGGCCTCGGTCAGGGCCCGCATCGCGCGCCCGACGATGGGGCCCAGGCCCCGAACCGGGGTCAGCAGCCAGTCGAATGTCCAGACGTTCGCGACGACGACCGTCGCTGCCCCGCGTCGCAGCAGTCGGGCCCGAAGCGGGCCGTAGAACGGAGGGGACGTCAGGAACCCGCCCAGCACCAGGACCGTCGGCGGGATGTCGTCGACCGCATCCCGCCATGAGCCGGCGGCCGTCACCGGTTCGGATTCGATCGCGTGCGCCGTGTCATCCCTGGCCCGCTTGCGGCTGACCCTCCGGGGTCATCCTCCCGGACGCGGGCACCACAGCCGTCAGGCGATCCCGGCCGGCGATGGCGATCGCGAGGAGGAGCGACACCATGACAACCGCAGTGAACAGGTAGAACGGATAGCGCAGGTCCGTTGCGAGGAGTTGCCCGGCCACGAGCGCCGACAGGATGTAGGCGAGGGTCCCCGCCGTGCCGAAGACGCCCTGCGCAGTGGCCGAACGACCGGGTGGACTGCCGGCCCCCACGATGGCGAAGAGGGCGGGGCTCAACAGGGCCCAGCCCACGGCCTCGACCAGGACGATCACGGCGATCACCACGAGGTCGTCCGTGAGGGTGTAGGCGAGCCCGGTCCCGACGGTGAGCAGGCTTCCGGCGATCACGAACGGGAGCGGTCCGCGGCGGTCCACGAGCCTGCCCGCGAACGGCGACATGATGAGAACCGGCAGCGCGAACAGGGCGAACGTGAACCCGATGAACTCGATGCTGCCGCCCTTCGCCTGCATCCAGAGGCTCCAGATCACCTCCCACGTTCCGCCGGCGAAGAGGCCGCCGAAGTTGAGCACGACGGCGGCAATCAGGAGGCGGTTCACAAGCGAGGAGACCGGGGCGGGCCCGGCGGCCGGAACGTGGGATGCAACGGCTGGCCCGCGGGACCCGGCACCTTCCACCACGGCTCCGTCCGACGCGGCCGCGGATCCGATCGGTCCGGCGCCGCCGCCGGACCCGGCAGCCTCAGTGCGTGCGGCCGCCTGGTCCCTGAGGGCCGCGTTGGCCGCCCGTTCCATTGCGATCGGCGCCTCGCGCTGCCACTCGGTCATGCTCTCGGGTGCCACCGCTGCGCTGCGGCCCACGCGCGGCATCTCCCTGACTCCGAGCGCGACCACCAACGCCGCGATCCCGACGCTTGCCCCGCCAAGCACGAAGACGGACTCCATGCTGTGCGTGACGGCCGCCGCCAGCGCGCCCAGGGCCGGACCGAGGAGAAAGCCGGCCATCTGCGCTGCGCCGTAGAGGCCGAAGGCCTCGCCCCGCCGGTCGGCCGGCGCGGCGTCCATTACGTACCCGCGAGCCGCCGGATCGTAGAGCGCGGCAGCGAGGCCGGCCAGTGCACGCATGACGACGAACGGCACGACGCCGCTGACGGCGAGCGGCGCGGCCGCGAAGACCGCGCTTGCCACCAGTCCGATGACCATCAGCGGCACCCGCCTCGTGTGATCCGCGAGCCAGCCGAAGATGGGTTCGCCGACCAGTCGCGCTGCCGGCCAGGCGGCCACGACCACGCCGAGCGTGGGGACGTCCACGCCGCGGCCCGTCACCCAGAGAGGGAGGATGGGCAGGAAGGCGCCAAATCCCAGCCACAGGATCAGCTCGGCCGACATGAGCGGAAGCACGGGCTTCCAGAGGACGAACCAGCGTCGAGCCGCGCCCGCGGGATTGCGAAACATGGGACGTATCATCCCGGACATGCCGTCACTCGCGTTTGTCTTCCTGGTGGTGGTTATCGGGCTGCTGGTGATGATCCCGACGCGACGGCTCTTCCTGGCCGGATGGTCCCCGGGGGCCCTCACGGCCTACTTCCTGGGCGTCCTCGCGCTGGGCCTGTTCGTGGCCGAACTGCGTGGACCGGCACGCTACCTGATCCCGATCCTCGTCGTTGCGTATCTCGCGCCGTTCGTCACGGCTCGTGCCGGCCTGGCCCGCCTCCGCGGCCGGATCGGCGGCGATCCGGGGGCGCCGGACGCCGGGACCGGGGCAAACCCAACACCCGGCCGCCGGCCGGATCCCAAGAACGTGACACCGAAGGACGCGGATCCCGCAGACACGGCCGGTTGACCGCCGGCACCCGGGTTCGAGCGCCCAGGCTCGGACCGCTCCGCGTCATCGCGTACCATCGACGCGCCCGGGGGCCGTTAGCTCAGCGGTAGAGCCGCCGACTTTTAATCGGCTGGTCGAGGGTTCGAATCCCTCACGGCCCTCCACTTCCCACGCGCAGGCGTCGCGCACGACGCCGCTGTCGGGCCGTGAGGCGGGTCAGTCCCCTTCGCCGCGGTCGCGACGGCGCTCGGCCTCGCGACGGAGGTCGATGGGATTTGGGTCGCCCGCGCCGGGGTCGCCCATGCTGTCGAGATCGAGCGGCAGCGGCTCCGCCTCGGGGCTGCGGCGGGGCCGTCCCCGCACCGGCGGCTCGGGTGCCTGCGCGCGCGTGCGGCGGCCACGGGCGTCTTCCTCGGGTACGCCGATCCGGCGGCGCGTGGAGATGTCCACGCCGGCATTGTCGCCCTCTACCGCGGGGTGCTCCACGAGGGCAACGAGCCGCGTCGCCATGAAGCGGCCGGAGCGGACCGGCGTCCCGCCGCGGGTGACCTCCGTCACTTCCACGATGCCGCGCGCCGTCGTGACCTCGATCCGACGGCCGGCGCGGGTCGCGACGATCTCGAACGTCTGCACGCCCTGGCCGGTGTCAACGACAGCTTCAACGCGATCGCCCTTCATGGCCTGACGATACCACCGCCCGCAACGGCCTCCGGCACCCGCGATGGGCCGGCGATCACGGGCGCAAGGCGGTGGAGCCACCCGCGACCTGCCGCCCGCCGACGGTGATTTCGCCACGGGCGTCGAGGTCGACCGTCAGGAGCGGCCTGTAGATCAGGATGACCAGCGCCGTGGCAGCCACCGTGAGACCGGTCATGCCCAGCAGCACCGCGCGGACCCCGAATCGGTCCGCGAGACTGCCCGCAAGCGCGGTCCCGATGGGCAGGACGCAGTAGAACGCGAACGTGTACAGCGCTACGACCCGCGCCCGCAGCCGTGGTGGCGGCATCGTCTGCACGATCAGTTGTGCCGTACCGCCAAACCCGATGGAGGCAAGCGTCAGGAACGCCGCCAGGACCACCGCGACGGGCAGGACCTCCGTGAGCGCGAGGCCCGTCATCCCCGCCCCTGACGCCAGGAACATCACGACCAGCTGCCGGCCACGGCCGAGCCGCTTTCCCAGCGCCTCCATCACGATCGCGCCGGCGATCACGCCCACGCCACCGGCGCCGGCGAGGAGGCCCAGGGTGGCCGAATCGGCGTGGAGATTGTCCCGCGTGTACGTCGGCAGGAGTGCCCCGTAGCAGAACAGGGAAAGGCCGGACACCGAACCGATCACGGTCACCCAGAGCGCCGCCGGGTGCCGCCACAGCCAGCGGACTGCCTCCCCGAGGTCCGAGGTCGCAACCCCGCGGTCCGGCTTCTCGTCGCGGGTCAGGAGTGGTGTCCTCAGGAAGACCAGCGCGGAAACACCCAGCACGACCGCTGCAGGCAGAAACGCCTGGACAGGCCCGAAGAGCTGGAGAGCTGTGCCACCGAGGGGGCCGCCCACGATCCGCCCAAGTCCACTCGTGAGGAACGAGAGGCCGATCGCGCTGCCCAGGTAGCGCCCCTCCGACACCTGGGCCACCAGCAGCGTGACCGGCACGCCGTACAGCCCATCGAAGATCCCCAGGATGAACGTGAGGACGAGGGCCGCTTCGAACGTCAGGGACCCGGTTGCCGCGAACAGCGCCACGACGGCGATCATCACGCCGATACCGCCCATCGCGAACGCCAGCATGCGGCGGGGCCCGAACCGTTCCGTGAGCACGCCGGACGGGAGGGTCGCCAGCGCAACGGCGACCACAAGGGCCGCCTGAAGAAGCCCGACCGCCCCCGCGAGACCCGTTCGGGTGAGGACGATCCACTCCAGCGCCGGCTGGTAGACCCAGATTCCCAGCGCGGCGAGCGTCGCCGCCAGGAAGTAGCGCCGGTAGCCGGGCGAGGCGAACGGCTCAAGATTGAAGCGGCCGATCACGAGCACCCTCGCGCAGGGAAGAACCGACGTGGCGGTGGCTTGCTAGTGTAGGTTCGTGATTGACCCGCAGACCGAAGCTCAGCCCGCGGTGACCACCTCGACTGGCAACCCGGGCACCCCCGAGGCGGCCGACGCCGGGCCGCAGGACGACCCCGCTGGAGCGTCGCCCGCCGATGCAGAGGCGGCCGATGGCGGGGCGGAAGTGGCAGCCGCGACGCCGGTGGACCCGGCATTCGAACGTCGCGCCTTTGTCCGCCGGATGGGCGGGGACGCCGTTCGCACGGCCGGCACCGTCTTCAGCATGTCGCGGATCCTCTCCCGCTCCGCCGTCGCTGCCGGACAGGCCGCGATGAGTGAACTGCAGTCCCTCGGGGCGGGCGGTGTCGCCGGGAACGCCGATGGTCCGCCGGTGGAAGCTGCCGTGATGACGACGCCGGACGCACTGCCATCCCCTGCCCCGACGGGTTCGGCGCCAATGGCCGGGGAGCCGCCCGGGTTCGCTGCAGAAGCGGGAGCCGCGGAATCCCCACCGCCCGCTCAGCGGCCCGCCCTGTTGCTCGATGCCGACCAGCGGGCGATCCTGGAGGCCGCGACAACGGCCGTCGTCGCCGTCAATCGCGAGGGGCATCCACCCCAGCTGACCACCGCGGAAGTCCTCTGGGACGGTCAGACAGTGCGGTTCGCGACCCTCGGCTGGTCTCGCCGGACGACCATGCTGCGGAGCGATCCCCACATCAGCCTGCTCGTGGAAGGGACCGGCGACGGGCGCTTCGTCACGGTCGTCGGCCGCGCGGGCATCTTCGAGGGTCGGACGGCTCGGGACGCGGCCTGGCCGCTGCTGCTCCGGGCTGCAGCCGACGGCGGGGAACCCGCCGCCGAGGCGCGCTGGCAGGAACTCGTTGCGGCCGACGCCGACCGGGCCGTCATCGTGGTTGAGCCCGACCAGGTGCTGTCCGGCCGGCGCTGACACGGGCCGGATTCCGGGCTGCCCAGTCCGGCCAGCGGGGCGGGCCGCGACCGACCGCCGCAGATCCCCGGGATGGGCCGCGTGGGCCCTCAGTAGTGCCGGACGGGATCGACCACGTTCACAAGCGGCTCCCCTGCCGCAAAGCGCCGCAGGTTCTCGGAGAACAGCGTGGCGAGGGTCCGCGGGGCGATGATGTCGGCGCCGGACACATGCGGAGTCACCACGGTGTTCGGCAAGTCCCAGAACGGGCTGTCTGCCGGAAGCGGCTCCGTGCCGAAGACGTCGAGGACGGCTCCGCCGATGCGGTGCTCGCGCAGTGCCCCGGCCAGCGCATCCTCGTCGGCCAGGGGGCCGCGAGCGACGTTGATCAGCCACGCGCGGCGGTGCCCGAGTGCCGCGATCCGATCCCGCGAGATCAGGCCCCGGGTCGCCTCCAGCAGCGGCAGAGCCAAGACCACGTAGTCGGCTTCCGGGAGCAGCGAATCAAGGGCCTCCAGGCCGTCGATTCGATCGGGCAGGATGCCGTCGGGGTCGCCCGTCCCCGGCACCCGGTAGCTGCGATCCCCTCGCAGTTCCGGGCGGCTCTTGACGGCGAGGATCCGCAGGCCGAACGGCTTTGCAAGGCGGGCCACTTCGCGTCCGATGCCGCCGTAACCGACGATCAGGAGGGTCTGCTCGGACAACTGGGCGCCCGTGTACAGCGCCTCTTCGTGCGCCGGCGGCCAGTAGTGGCGCTCCTGGGCGACTTCGCGGACCGCAACCCGCTCGGCGATCCGCAGGATCGCGGCCATCACGAACTGCGCGATGGGCACCGCGTAGACGCCGCGCGCGTTCGTCAGCGTGACGCCGCGGTCCCAGGGCGCGTTGAGGGAGAGATGGTCGATCCCGGCCGACGTCAGCTGCTGCCAGCGAAGTCGCGGCGTCCGGGAGAGGTCGGAGGGCAGGCGCGGCGAGATGACCGCGTCAAGCTCCGGATCGTCGAGGGCGTCGGCCGCTGCCTGGGTGGTGAGATCGCCGTACGACAGGTCAACCTCTGGTGCGGCTGCCCTGATCGCGGCCAGCTGCTCCAGCATCAACGGGTAGCCCATCAGCACCCGCGGTCGTCGGGCTACCGGGCCGACAAGCCTGGGCCCGTCCATTGCCCCGCCAGGCGTCACGCGTTGATTCGGTCGCCGTTCGCCCGTTCGAACAGGTGGATCCTGCTGGGGGCCATCTCGGCTCGCACGGCCTGGCCGATCTCGAGGACCAGGTCCGGATCGATTCGGGCGATGATCGCCGCCGGGCCCACCGAGAGCTCCACGAAGGTGTCCGACCCGATGGGCTCCAAGAGCTGGACGGTCGCCTCGAACGAGCCCGGGGTGCCGGCCGCGGTCTGGCCCACGATCTTGACGTCCTCCGCACGGACTCCCAGCGAGACGCTGGGCCACTGGCCGTCGCGCAGGCCCAATGCCGTCCGCCGGCCGAGCCCGATGCGGATGCCGGGACCCACGAAATCGACGTCGTCCGCGTGGTATTCCAGCGCGCCTTCGACGAGGCTCATCTTGGGCTTGCCGACGAACGTCGCCACGTACTCGTTGCGGGGCTTGCCGTAGATCTCCGCCTGCGGGCCGAACTGCACGATCTTGCCGTCGCGCATGACGGCAATCAGGTCCGAGAGCGTCATCGCCTCTTCCTGGTCGTGCGTCACGAAGATCGACGTGGTGCCGAGCCGGACGTGAAGGTGCTTCACCTCCGTGCGCATCCGGCTCCGGAGCGCGGCGTCCAGGTTGGAGAACGGCTCGTCGAGCAGGAAGACGAGCGGCTCCTTAACCAGCGCCCGGCCGAGCGCGACGCGCTGCTGCTGGCCACCGGACAGCTGGCTGGGCTTGCGGTTGAGCAGGTGGGCGATGTCCAGCATCTCGGCGACGGCCGTGACCCTGGCCGAGATCTCCGCGTTGGGGCGGTGGCGGAGCTTCAGCGAGAAGCCGATGTTGTCGAACACGGTCATGTTCGGATAGAGCGCGTAGTTCTGGAACACCATCGCCATCCGCCGCTCGTTGGGTGGCGTCAGCGTGATGTCCTGGTCGCCCAGGAGGATCGATCCGGCGTTGGGCTTGTCCAGGCCGGCGATCAGGTTGAGCGTGGTGCTCTTCCCGCAGCCGGATGGGCCGAGGAGCGTCACGAATGCGCCGTCCGGGACCTCCATGGAGAGGTCGTCAACGGCCCGGACCTTGCCGTAGTGCCGCGCAAGGTTCTGCAGGCTGATCGAGGCGACGGCCATTCCGGGGAACCCTCCTCCAGGCGACGGCCGGATCGATGACGACCGCCGCGCACGTACGGACAATCTAGCGACTGGCAGGCCGGAGGGCAACCCGGTTCGCGGGGCACGCCGCGCACCCTCGCGGCGCCGCTGACCCCGGCCACCCTGAATGGCGTCACCGCTGAATGGCGTCACCGCTGACCCCGGCTACCCTGATCGCGTCACCAAGTCGTGGAGCGACTGGTAGGTGCCGGTTCACCGCCTGGAAGGGCACTCCGACCCCCTGGTCACGCACGTTGCCCGACTCGAACCGGCTGCCCCGGGGGCACGTCGGG
>JANPDJ010000076.1:0-11643 GCA_031431395.1 Chloroflexota bacterium
CTCCGCGCCACCCTTCAGGTGCAGGTACTTGGTGATCGCCGCGGTCAGGCTCGTCTTGCCGTGGTCGATATGGCCGATCGTCCCGATGTTGACGTGCGGCTTGGTGCGCTCGAACTTCTTCTTGGCCACCGGCGGTGTCTCACTCCATTTCGTTTCGTTTCAGCAGTGCGCGGCCTTCGCAGCGCTGTCATCGGTAAGCCGGGACCCGTCGTGATGGTGGTGGAGCCCACAATCGGACTTGAACCGATGACCTCTTCCTTACCAAGGAAGTGCTCTGCCAGCTGAGCTATGTGGGCCCGGACCTCAACGGGGCGACGAGGAAATTGGTGGGCAGGGAGGGAATCGAACCCCCACAGTCGAAGACGGCTGATCTACAGTCAGCGGAGCTCACCACCTGCTCAACCTACCCACGAACCGGAGATGCGCCGGGAGCTGCGGGCAAGTGTGGCGGCCCTTACGCCCGTGTTCAATTGGAGCCGACGACGGGACTCGAACCCGGAACCGGCGGTTTACAAAACCGCTGCTCTACCAATTGAGCTACGTCGGCGCGCAGGACCATACCGCAGACAAGCCTGAAGCGCCCGCGAATGATAGGGCGCACCGCTCCGACGGTCAAGCGAGGTCGCCCGGGTCCGGCGAGGGGGCCGGCCCTCCCGGAAGCAGGTCCTCGCGCTCCGGGTCCGCGGCAGCCCCCGCGGCCGGGCGACCGCGCCGCGCTGGTCGCTGGGGTGGAGCTGCGACAGGTACGTCAGCCGCGGGCCCCGGAGTCCGGCGGGGCCGCGCGCGCGTCACCGGGGCGGCAGGCTCCAGGGCTTCGACCACCGACGAGGCTGCGACGATCGACGACGCCGGGCTCGCGGCCCGCTTCCGCAAGCGGCGCGCCGAGGCGGTTGTGGCCACGGACTCGTCTTCGGGCGCCTCGGCTGCAGGCAGATCGGGCGCCGCTTCGGGCCCGGTTTCGGCCACCTCAGTCTCCGGGGCAACGGACGCCTGTGGAACGGCCCTGGCTCCCGTCCGCTTTCGGCGTTTCGGGTCGGCCGCAGCAGATCCGTCGCCGCGCTCGCGGTCGGACGCCGCGCTCGACATGGCGTTGGGTTCCGCGTTCGTGGCGGATGTGGCGGACGTGGCGGTCGAATTCGCAGCAGGATCGGGCTCCGACTCGGCCGCCACCGGGCTTGACCCGCCCTGAACCCACGGCATCTGCCAGCCGGATTTCGGACGCGGCGCCGCCGGCGCCTCGCCACGTTGCTCCAGCATTTCGAACAGCAGCACCGACCCGGCGACCGAGGCGTTGAGCGACCCGATGGCCCCACGCATCGGGATCCGGACCGTCAGGTCGATCCGGCGTCGAACGGCGGGGCCGATCCCCTGCCCTTCGCTGCCGACGACGAGGGCGATCGGGCCGCGCAGATCAGCCTGGCGTGCCGTCAGCGGCGCATCCTCGTCGGCCCCGACAACGCGCACGCCGTGCACGTGCAGGTCCGCCAGTGCTCCCGGCAGGTCGTCCACCGGGACGAGGAGGAGATGCTCCGTGGCACCAGCCGACGCCTTGATGGCGGCCGGGGACAGCGGCGCCTGGTGGTGAGTGGGGAACAGCACGCCGTGTGCGCCTACAGCCTCTGCGCTGCGCAGCAGCGTCCCGACGTTCTGGGGATCCTCCAGCGAGTCGAGAACAAGGACGAACGGCGGCTCACCACGTTCCGCGGCGCGGGCAAGGACGTCCTCGATCGATGCCCACGCCCGGGGGCGCACGACAAGCGCGACGCCCTGGTGGCCGTCGAAGCCGGCCACCGAGTTCAGTGTGCCGCCTTCGACCTCGACGATGGGGATGCGGAGGCTGGTGGCGTGCAGCACGATCCGTTCCAGGGCCTGGCGGCGCTGGGGGACGACAAGCAACCGCAGCGCGGGCCGCCGCGCCACAAACGCTTCCTCGACCGGCCGGCGGCCAGCGACGAGTTCCTCATCGGGACCGAGCAACTCCAGAACGGACGGCGGCGTCGACTCCGGGCCGAAGGCCGGACGCGGGAAATAGGCCGGCGGCCGGGCAGGACGGTCACCGAACGCGGGACGCTGCGGCCGGTCTCCGAACGGCGGCCGGGCGGGACGGTCACCGAACGGAACGTGGTCACGATCCGTCGCGGGCGGCCTGTCGCGGTCGAACGGGGCTGGTGCGCCGCGAGCGAACGGCGGCCGTCCCGGACGTTCACCGCGGGACCCCGACTCCGGACCCTGGCTCCACGGCTGTTCCGGGGGGCGACCGGCTGGACGCCAGGGGCCGCGTTCCGGGTGTCCGACGTGATGGCCCGGCCCAGCCGGGCCAGACCCATGTTCGTGCCGCGGCGCCCATTCGCGACCACGTTCCGGCGGCGCGGCGTGACCCGCTTGCTCGGCGCGAAATCCGAATCCGGTTCGGGCAGGCCGCGGGCCGAAACCGGTTGGCCGACGATCACCGGGCTCACCTTCGGGCCGCGGGGACGCACCACGATTCCGATCCCACGGACGCGCTGCCCCCGGGGCGCCGGCATCGGGGCGCGGTGCGCCCCGGAACCCGCTGCCACGGAAACCGGATGGGTCGCCGCGCGGACCGCCCTCGTCGGGTCCCAGGTTGGACGAACCGCCTCGCTGATCGACGGGCCGCGGTCCGCGATACCCCTCGCCACCACCGGAACCACTCGGGCGGCGTCCGCCGCCGTCCCCGCCGGGCGGGCGACCAAACGCACCCTGGATCGGCCCTCGATGGCCGTCAGATCGCCCCGGTCCGCCGCGTCCACCCGGGCCGGCCGGTCGCCCTGCGCCAGGCCCACCCGGCCCTTCACGCCGGGGTCGTCGGGATCGTTCGTCCGTCATCGTCAGGCCCTCGCCGGTTCGGAGAGGCGCCGCCAGCGCTGGCCGTCGCGCGTGTCCTCAACGAAAATTCCGTGCACGATGAGTTCATCGCGCAGGCGATCCGATTCGGACCAGGACCGGGTGGCACGGGCCTGGGCTCGCGCGTCGAGCAGAGACTGCAGCTCGGGCTCCAGGCGCTCCACGTCCACGTCCGGCGTGATGGCCAGGACGCGATCGAGGTCGCGGATGAGCACCCCTGCACGTTCGGCATCCGCGCTGGAGAGCGACCGCGCATCCATTCGTCGGTTGAGGTCGCGGACGAGGTCGAACACCGCGGCGAGGGCCGCGGAGACATTCAGATCGTCGTCCAGAGCCGCCTCGAACGTGGCGCGCGCCTGGTCAAGCTGGACCGCCAGGGAACTGTCGTCGGGGCCGTCCTCGCTGTACACCTTGAGAGCGGCGAGGAGCGCATCGATGCGGTCGACGGCGGCCCCGGCCGCAGTCAGTGACTCGTCGCTGTACTGAAGTGCGGCACGGTAGTGGACCGAGATGAGCGCGTACCGGAGCGCCCTTGGCGAGACGCCCGCGGCCAGCAGGTCCGTGACCCGGGCGATGTTGCCCACGGATTTCGCCATCTTCTGGCCGCCCATCTGGAGATGTGCGCAGTGCAACCACGTCCGGACAAATGGCTTGCCGGACGACGCCTCGCTCTGCGCGATCTCATCCTCGTGGTGCGGGAACACCAGGTCCACTCCGCCGGTGTGGATGTCGAACGAGGGTCCCAGCGTGGCCATGCTCATCGCGGAACATTCGATATGCCAGCCCGGGCGACCGGCGCCGATCGCGGTATCCCACGACGGCTCCCCGGGCTTGGGGCCCTTCCAGACAGCAAAATCGCGCACGTCATCCTTGCCGTATTCGTCGGCTTCCACCCGTTCGCCGACACGCAATTGCTCCGGATCGAGGCGGGCAAGATTGCCATAGTTGGGCGAGGAGGCGATCCGGAAGAAGATCGACCCGTCCTCGGTGCGGTAGGCATACCCACCGGCAAGCAGCTTCTGGACGATGTCCACGATCTGGGGGATGTGCTGCGTCGCTCGTGGCAGGGCATCCGGCGCGGTCATGCGCAGGGCCAGTGCATCGGCACGGAACTGCTGGAGCCAGCGCTCCGTCAACGCGCTGATCGGCTCGTCCGCGGCGGCCGCGCCCCTGATGATCTTGTCGTCGATGTCGGTGATGTTCATCACCCATTTCACCGGGTACCCGCGGTACCGCAGGTAGCGGACGAGCAGGTCGGCGAACAGGAACGACCGGAAATTGCCGATGTGGGTGGGCCCGTAGACCGTCGGCCCGCACGAGTAGATGCCAACCCGCGACGCGTCAAGCGGTGTGAACTCGTCCGCTCGGCCGGTAAGGGTGTCGAGGAGCCGCAAGGTCATCGCGGCGGCTCCGTTCGGGCGACCACCGCGACTACGTGCGCCGAGATCGCGCGGCCGGCACCCTCGGCGCCCGAGAAGTTGCCGGTGGACGCCTTCACGCTCACGGAGTCCGCGTCCAGGCCCAGCAGCCCTGCGATCACGACGCGCATCTCTTCGAGGCGGTCGCCGAGGCGAGGGCGTGCGCCCACGATGGTCAGATCCACGGATCGCGGCTGGAGCCCGTGTTCGGCCAGCCGTTCCACCACGGCAGCGAGCAGCCCGCTACTCGCGATCCCCGCAGGGGTGGAAGCGTCCGCCGGAAACTGGCGACCAAGGTCGCCGAGTACGGCCGCGCCGAGGAGCGCGTTGGCTACTGCGTGGAGCGCCACGTCGCCGTCCGAATGACCGTGCAGACGGGGCGCGTCGGCGATTTCGATGCCGCCCAGCGCGAGCGGACGGCCAGGGCCGAAGGAATGCGTATCCGAGCCGTGGCCCGGACGGCCGGCGACGTGCTGCGGTCGCTCGCCGAGGACCGATCGGGCACGAATGAGGTCCGCGGGGAACGTCACTTTGAGGTTGCCTGGGTCGCCGGGAAGTGCATGGACGGTGATGGTACAAGCCTCGAGCAGGGCGGCCTCATCGGTCCACGTCTCCGGCGATTCCGGCGGAAGGATCGCGTACGCACGCTCCAGCAGGCTCAGCCGGACGCCCTGGGGAGTCTGGGCGGCGGCGAGAGGCGCCCGGTCCACGGTCCGCCGGACGACGTCGCTATCCAGCTCCTTGATCGTCTCGGCGACCGGGATCACGGGGATGGCAGCCCCATGCTCCGCGGCCTTCTCCGCAACGTGCCGGATGAGGTCCGCGCTGACGGCCGGGCGTGCACCGTCATGGATGAGAACCACCCGGTCGCCGGGCCGGCTCCCGGGCTCCGTCGCCGTGTTGTCTGCCCTCAGCCAGCGGATCCCGGCCGCCACGGATTCCTGCCGCCGGGCGCCGCCCGCGATCACGGCCGACACGCGGTCCGGCATCCAGGCCGCCGCCCGATACCTTTCTACGCGGTCCGCGGACGTCACGACGACGATCCGGTCGGTCGTCTCCACCGAGGCGAACGCGGCGATCGCCCACGCGAGAATCGGCCGTCCGCCGACGAGTGCCTCCAGCTTGTCCACCCCGTCCATCCGCCGGCTCGAGCCGGCCGCGACGACGACGACATCGAATACGGGAGTGGTCCGCAGTTCGCTCAATCGAGCCGTGGCTGGGCGAAGATCATCCGTCCCGCGACGGTCTGGAGGACGCGCGTGACCATGAGGTCGAGTTCCCGGTCGATGTACCGGCTGCCACCCTCCACCACGATCATGGTGCCGTCGTCCAGGAAGCCCACGCCCTGGCCGGCCTCCTTGCCCTCCTGGATGATCCGAACGTGGAGCTGCTCGCCCGGGAGGACAGCGGGCTTGATTGCGTTGGCGAGCGAGTTGATGTTGAGGACGCGGATTCCCTGCAGTTCCGCGACCTTGTTCAGGTTGAAGTCGTTGGTGAGGATCGTGCGGCTCCTGGCACGCGCCGTGGCAACCAGCTTGGCGTCCACTTCCTTCACCTCGGGCGCCTCATCGTCCACGACGAGAACCGGCGTTGGTGAGTCCTTCTGCATCCGGCTCAGGATCTCCAGCCCCCGGCGGCCGCGGTTCCGGCGCAGCGTGTCCGACGAATCCGCGATCTGCTGCAACTCCTCCAGGACAAATCGCGGGACGACCAGCGTCCCGTAGAGGAATCCTGAGTCCACGATCTCGCCCACGCGCCCGTCGATCAGCACGCTCGTATCGACGACGATGTGCGGGAGCGGATGCTGCGGATCCGATTCCGCGGTCCGGTCTCCCCGTTTGAAGAGACCCATGGCCTCCGCTGCGAGCGAGAGATCATGACGCTTCGCCACCGTGACGCCCATCATCCCAAGCCCAAGGAAAATGGACACTTCGAGCGGGAGCCACGTCCCTGCAGGCGCCGGCAGCGCCGAGAGTGGCAGGCCGAGCAGCAATCCCATCAGCAGACCGAGCAGCAACCCCGCGACGGCCGTGACGAATTCCGCCGTGGAGAGGGTCTGCACGGCGCGAATGAGCCAACCCGCGGGAACGACGGTCAGGTAGGGCAGGATCGCGAACCCCACCACCATCCACAACGCCACCCAGATCGCCAGGACCGGGCCGCTGAACGGCGCGCGCAGAAACAGGCCGGCGCCGACCGAATCGAGCGCCAGCCCCGCGATTCCACCGAATGCCGCGCCCAGGAGACGGATGCTCCGAATCACCAGGGAGAGCTGTGCTCCTCACAATCGCGAAACGGCGCGGACCAGTGCCACCCCGTGATCTTCCAGCCTAGCATCGCGCGCGGGTGGCTCGGGCCCCGGCCATGGGGAAGCGCGCTGCGCATGAGGTCAGTCCGCTCTGCGGCGACCGGGCGTGTCCCCATCCTCCCCGCGCTCACGTGTCACCGATAGTGCCGCGGCGAGCGCCTCGCGGAGCGTAGCGACGGCCACGATCTCGAGACCCTGAATCTCCGGCAGACGGCCGCCGCGCGACGGACTGGGCACGATCGCGCGCTGATAGCCCAGTCGCGCTGCCTCGCGGAGGCGTCGCTCCAGCCCCGGCACGGAACGCAGCTCGCCGAGCAGGCCGACCTCGCCCGCCGCGACCGTGTGCGGCAGGACGGGCCGGTCGCGCAGCGAGGACGCGAGGGCAATCGCAAGGGGCAGGTCCAGCGCGGGCTCGGCGACGGCCAGGCCGCCGGCCAGGTTCGCGTAGACGTCGTGCGATGCGAGACCAACCCCGGCCCTCCGGCCGAGCACCGCGATCAGCAGAGCCAGGCGGTTCGGATCGAGCCCGTTGGCCGTCCGCCTCGGCGTGCCCGGGCCGCCCGGGGCGACGAGCGCCTGGACTTCCACCAGCAACGGCCGGGAGCCTTCGAGCGTCGGCGCGACAACGCTGCCAGGCGCGCCCGGAGCATGGTCGCCCACGAACGCACCGGCCGGATCGGCGACCTCCGCCAGGCCCAGCTCGCCCATCTCGAACACCCCGATCTCCTCGGTGGAGCCAAACCGGTTCTTCGAGGAACGCAGCAGCCGCAGGGCAGCCCAGCGCTCACCTTCGAGGCTGATCACGGCATCGACGAGGTGTTCGAGCGTCTTGGGGCCGGCGAGGCTGCCGTCCTTCGTCACGTGGCCAACGAGGACCACCGCAATGCCGTCGCCCTTGGCAAGCTCCATGTACCGCAGCGCGGACTCCCGCACCTGGCCGACGCTGCCCGGGGGCCCCTCCAACTCATCCAGCCGTGCCGTCTGGATGGAATCGACGATCACGAGCGACGGGCGCTGCGACCGTGCCAGCTCCACCACGTGTCCCACTTCGCTCGCTGCCACCACGCGCACCGCAGATCCGGCCGCACCGGCCAGGAGGCCGAGGCGCGACGCCCGCAACCGGACCTGGGCGGCCGACTCCTCGCCGGATGCATAGAGGACCCATCCCCCGGAAGACGCCGCGGCGGCTGCGAGGCCAGCCGCGACCTGCAGCAGCAGGGTGGATTTGCCGACTCCCGGCTCGCCCCCCACCAGCACGAGCGACCCCGGCACCAGCCCGCCACCCAGCACGCGATCGAACTCGCCGATGCCGGTTGGATGGCGGGGCAGATCCTCGTCCGCCACGTCGGTCAGTGCAACGGGGCGCTCCCCGGAAAGCGTCGCTCCGCGCGGAGTGATCCGCGGTCCCGAGGGCTCGCGCACGAGCGTCTCGACGAGGCTGTTCCAGGCGCTGCAGGTACGACACTGGCCTTCCCAGCGCAGGAACGCATCGCCGCAGCTCTGGCAGACGTATCGCGATTGCGTCTTCGCCACGTGGTCCCCGTGTGGAATTCGGCGGGGTTGTGACGAGCTAGGCGCCGACCGGCTCCAGTTCCTTCGCGCCCCGGATCGACAGGCCGGCGTCCGGATCCTTGTCGACCACGACCGTCTCGCCGGGCTCGTACCGGTTCAACAGGAGCTGCTCCGCGAGTGGATCCTCGATCATGTTCTGGATCACGCGCCGCAGTGGGCGAGCGCCATAGGCTACGTCGTAGCCCATCTTGATGATGTGATCCTTGGCGTCCTGCGTGACCTCGAGGGTCAACTGCTGGGCGCGCAGCCGGTCCCGGACCCGCGCAAGCATGAGGTCCACGATCTGGCGGATCTCATCGACGGTGAGCGATCGGAACACCACCGTCGCGTCGATGCGGTTGAGGAACTCGGGGCGGAAATTCAGCTTCAGTTCGTGGTTGACCTTCTCGCGCATGAGTTCGTATGAAGCCGTCGCCTTGGCGGCGTCCGTTTCGCCCTGCATCCGGAAGCCCAGCGACGAGTTGATCTGCAGCTGCTTCGCGCCCAGGTTGGAGGTCATGATGATGATGCAGTTGCGGAAGTCCACCCGGCGGCCCTTGGCGTCCGTGAGCTGTCCGTCTTCCAGGATCTGCAGGAGGATGTTGAAGACCTCGGAATGCGCCTTCTCCACCTCGTCGAGCAGCACGACGCAGTAGCTCTTGCGGCGCACCGCCTCGGTCAGCTGGCCGCCCTCGTCGAAACCGACGTAGCCGGGAGGCGCGCCCACCAGCCGCGACACGTTGTGGCGTTCCATGAACTCGCTCATGTCGACCTTGATGAGAGCGTCTTCGCTGCCGAACATGAACTCGGCAAGGGCCTTCGCCAGTTCCGTCTTCCCGACACCGGTGGGCCCGAGGAAGATGAACGAGCCGATGGGACGCTTGGGATCCTTGAGCCCCGCGCGGGCGCGCCGGACGGCCTTCGAGATGATCCCGATGGCCTCTTCCTGGCCGATGACCCGGTTGTGGAGCGATTCCTCCATCTTGAGAAGGCGCTGGGATTCTTCCTGGGCGATCCGCGTGACGGGGATGCCGGTCCACATCGCCACGACCTGCGCGATCTCCTCCTCGTCCACCTTGGGCTGCTCGGCGGAGACCATGCTCTGCCACTCGCTCCGCAGCGTGTCGACCTTCTCCTTCGCGGTCGCCTCCGCCTCGCGAAGCCCGGCCGCCTGATCGTATTCCTGGGCGTTGACGGAGGCGTCCTTCTCCTTCGTCAGGCGTTCAAGCTCCTTCTGCGCCAGGCGCAGGGGGGGCGGCGCGGAGGAATAGCGCAGCCGGACGCGGCTCGCAGCCTCATCGATGAGATCGATCGCCTTGTCGGGCAGGTGGCGGTCCGTGATATAGCGGATCGACAGGTCGACGGCGGCGCGGACTGCGTCGTCCGTGATCGTCACTTTGTGGTGCTGTTCGTAGCGCTCTCGCACGCCCATCAGGATCTCGACGGACTGCTCGAGCGTTGGCTCATCCACCATGACGGGCTGGAAGCGCCGCTCGAGCGCCGCGTCGCGTTCGATGTACTTGCGGTACTCGTCGAGCGTCGTGGCACCGATGCACTGCAACTCGCCGCGGGCCAGGGGCGGCTTGAGGATGTTCGCCGCATCGATCGCGCCTTCGGCCGCGCCTGCGCCGACCAGGGTGTGCAGTTCATCGATGAAGAGGATCGCGTCGTTCGTGTTCCGCAGTTCCTCGATGATCTTCTTGAGGCGCTCCTCGAACTCGCCCCGGTACTTGGTGCCGGCGACGAGGGAGCCGATGTCGAGCGTGAGGACGCGCTTGTTGAGCAGTGTCTCCGGCACGTCACCCGCCACGATCCGGTGGGCAAGGCCCTCCGCGATGGCGGTCTTGCCGACGCCGGGCTCGCCAATGAGCGCCGGGTTGTTCTTGGTCCGGCGCGACAGGATCTGGATGACCCGCTCGATCTCCTTCTCGCGGCCGATCACCGGGTCCAGCTTGCCCGCGCGCGCCGCCTCAGTGAGGTTGATTCCGAGCTGATCCACGGTGGGGGTCTTGCTGGCACGCTTCGTCTCGGCGGCCGGGCTGCTCGACGAACTCTGGGAGAGCACGCGGATGACTTCGTGCCGGACCTTGTCCAGGTTGACGCCCAGGCTCTCCAGGACACCCGCCGCAATCCCCTCGCCCTCGCGGACGAGACCCAGCAGCAGGTGCTCAGTCCCGATGTAGTTGTGGCCCAGGCGTCGTGCCTCGTCGATGGCCAACTCGATCACGCGCTTCGCGCGCGGCGTGAGCCCCACCTCGCCCACCACCGGCCGATCCCCACGACCGATGATGAACTCCACTGCGGTCCGCACCTTTGCAAGTTCGACGTTCATGTTCTCGAGCACGCGCGCGGCGACGCCCTCGCCCTCGCGCACGAGCCCGAGGAGCAGATGCTCTGTCCCGATGTAGTTGTGGTTGAACCGCTGCGCCTCGTCCTGAGCGAGCGTCAGGACCTTGCGCGCGCGATCCGTGAACTTGTCAAATCGATCCATGCCGTCGAACGCCTGTTCTGTTCGCGCCACCGGCGAAGTGGCGTCGGCGTGATCCTAGCACGCCCATTGCGCTGCGCATCCCGAGCCGATCCAGCCCGGATGTGACCGCACGGACCCGCTGGTCCGGCCGGCCGGCACTCGGGACAATGCGTCGACACGAACGCAGCCCGCCGGTCCGAAGACCGCCGGGCTGCATGACTGCACAACTGCGGAGCGTCAGGAGGCGGTGTCGCCCTCCGTCGCTTCCTCTGCGTCAGGGGTAGCCGCATCAGCGGGTACTTCGTCCGACGATGCGGCCGTCTCGACGGTATCGACCTGCGCCGGTTCCTCGGCCGCGGTCGGTGCCTCCTCGGCCGCGGTCGGTGCAGGTGCGTCGGCAGCGGTCGGTGCCTCCTCGGCGGCGGTCGGGGCAGGTGCGTCGGCAGCGGCCCGCTCGCTGGCCGCCATCTGCTGGCGAACCTGGGCGAATGCCGATGCGAGCGTGTTGTCGATCCCACCCTCGGGTTCCTGGACAGCGTCAGAAGGCGAGTAGCCGCGCTCCGGCCGCGGTCGGCGCTCGACACGCTCCGGGCGCTCCACTCGCTCCGGTCGGGGCGCCTGGGGTACCTGGGGCACCACTGGCTCCGGTTGCACCGGGCGAGGCGGCGCCTCCTCCGCCTGCTTGAGGCTGAGGCCGAGGCGATGGCGCTCGGAGTCGAGCGAGATGATCTTGAGCTTCAGCTCCTGACCTTCATGGACCACATCGCCCGGATGGGCGACGCGCTGATGGCTCAGCTCGCTGATGTGAATGAGGCCTTCCAGTCCGTCTCGCACGCGCACGAACGCACCGAAGTTGACGAGCTTGGTCACAGTTCCATCGATGACGTCACCGATGTTGAAGTCGGCGACCGTGGAGTGCCACGGGTCTGGCTGGAGGCGGCGGATGGACAGGCTGATCCGCCCGCGCTCGTGGTTGATGTCGATGACTTCGGCCTCGACCTCCTCGCCGACGCGATAGCCGGCTTCGGGGT
>JANPDJ010000077.1:0-4193 GCA_031431395.1 Chloroflexota bacterium
GTGGTCGTGGCTACCCTGCCAGCCATGCCTGAAGTCTCGCGGTTCTACGGGATCGTGATCACGTTCAACTACGACGATCATCTTCCACCGCACTTCCACGCGCGGTACGGAGATGACCGGGCGACCGTCGCTGTTGCCGGCGCCGTGCTGGCTGGGAGATTGCCGCCTCGAGCGCTTGCGCTTGTCCGGGCATGGGCGCGCCTCCATCGCGGGGAGCTTGACACGGACTGGGAGTTGGCCCGCCTCGGCGAGCCCATTCTGCCGATCTCACCCCTTGATTGATATCCTCACGCCATGCTTGAGATCCGGACCGTGGAGCCCCTCGCTGGTCGCCTGGTTCGCCTGACGCTGAGCGACGGGACAGTCGTCGAGCGGGATCTGACGGACCTGTTGTTCGGTCCCGTTTTCGAACCCCTCGTCAAGGACGATGCCCTGTTCCGCCGGGTGCACGTCGACTACGGCACGCTCGTATGGCCCGGCGACGTGGACATTGCGCCCGAGACGCTCATCTGGGACGGGCCGTATCCACGTGACGAGGCCACCCGCCGGCCGGAGCCGTTCCTTCGACCACAGAGACCGCCAGCGTCCACCACCTGAATAGCGCGGCGGCGGCGCCTCCGCGACATCGTCGAGGACCGCGATCAGCTGCGCCGCGACCTTCGTCGGGCACAAGTCCAGGAACTCGTCAACTGGACTTCGTCCCTCGGCGTCCTGGTAGTAGATGACATCCCAGGACTCACGGCCGGCCACCGCCGGCAACGTCAGGCACCGGCGGGCGCGATGCGCTGCGTCTTGCCCGCCCGCTTGCGTCGACGCGGCACGATCTGGAGTTCTGCATCCAGCGCGTTTGCAAGAGCGGCCACCGTTCGAAGTTCCGGGTTGACCTCCGCGGTGAACAGCCGACGAACCACCGCGTCGTTGCGGCCGATCTCACGCGCAAGGTCCGCCTTGGACAGGCCAGCACTGACCCGCAGGTTGTCAAGACTCTGCATGATCGCGTTGACCTGGTCGAGTTCGCGACGCGTTCGCTCGTACTCAGCGCGGAATTCCGGGTCCTCAAGACGCTCCTCGACCCGTCGCCGATGGTGGCCAGTTACGATCACAGTCCAACTCCGTAGCGTTGATGCTACGGTAACGTAGCACTGGCGGTACGGACACGTCAACCGCTGCTTCGCCATCGGTCGAGGCGAAGCAGCTGCGGTCAGGCCCTTGGCTGGTGGCAAAGAGATCGGGGACTCGACGCGCGAAGAGTTATGGAAGGCCGTCCGTCCATGCCAGTCCAGGTACGCCGAGGCGGCGCTCGACACGAGACGAGGCCACTGTCCTGCAAGCGTCGCGGCCGAGTCGAAGAGCTCGAGTGCAACGAGACGTCCGCGGATCCCGACGGTGAGCGCGGTTGCCTGGCCAAACAGCTACGTTGCCGTGAAACGATAACACTGTTATCATCGGTTGGATGACGACCGGGGTCCACATGCGAAGGCTGCCCACCTTCGGATGGTCAATCGAGACGGGTGAGGGCGAAGTCCGGGCGATCCGCCGAGACGACGGCCGAACGCTCCGTGGCGTTGATAGCCTGGTGGGGACGCAGGAAGCCGCTCGGTCGGTGGGCCTGCGGCCGTCCAACTTCGTTCGTGACTGGGCTTCTCGGCCCGACTTTCCCGTTCCAGTCGCCACGCTCTCGAGCGGACGGGTGTGGCTGGCGGCCGATGTGGATGCGTACGCCAGAGACCGACGAGCGCCCAGGCCCACGCAGGGGCGAATGGCGGAGATCGCGGCGCGGATCGTGTGGTGGCAGAACCCGGAGCAGACACTGCAGCGGCGGCTGGTGTTCGTGGCACGCGTGATGGCATCGGGCACGCTCGGCGAAGTTCGCGATGTCGAGCGATTCTTCGGTCGGCGAGTGCTCAACGAAGCATTGACCGAGGCGCCGCCCGGCATCTTCGACCGCCGCTCGTGGAACTATTGGCTACTGGTCCTGGGCCGTGACCGGACCACTCCGCTGCCCTTGCGACATGTCCCATGAGCCGCGCCCGACGTCTGGAGCGGTTCGGACGCCTGCCGGTCCTGGACCCGCACGTTTCCGTTCTGCCCGCGGCCCAGGCGAAGGTATGGCGGCTGATGGCCGACATTCCCGAGCCGTTCGTCCTGTATGGCGGGACGGCCCTGGCTCTCCGCACCGGGCACCGTCAATCTGCCGACTTCGACTTCTTCTCCGCGGAGACGTTCCGTCCAACCGGGCTGCTCGAGGAGCTCACCTGGCTTGGGCGGGTCACGATCGACGAGGCATCTCCTGACAACCTCCGCGTCACCACCGCGGATGGCGTCCACCTGTCGTTCTATGGCGGCGTGACCCTTCAGTCCGTTGCGGAGCCGGCGATCGTCCAGGAGAACGGCGTTGTCGTGGCATCGATGTTCGACCTTGCAGGAACGAAGGCAAAGGCCATTCTCGACCGGTCGGAGTGGAAAGACTACTTCGACATCGCGACCCTGCTCCGCGCAGGACTGACCTTGCCGGAGATCATCGGCTACGCCACGACGATCTTCGAGCCCATGTTCGATTTCCCTGCGGCAGTCTTCCTGCGATCCCTGGCCTGGTTCGATGACGGGACCGTCCCCGACCTGTCGGCCATCATGAGGCGTGAACTCACCAACGCCGTCGCCCTTGCCGCTCAGGCCGTCATCCCTGTGGTGCATCCGTACTCAACGTCGATCTTGCCGTAAGAGGCGTGCCCAGTTGAACGAACGCCTCCCGCCCGTCAGCCCTCGGCGCGAAACAGCTCGACATGTCGACTGCTGAGCACGAGTCTCTCTCGAAGTTGCAATCCGACGCCTGGAGATCCTTGAGGGACGATTTCTGTCGCGTGCGCTGGGCCTGACCATCGAGTGGGCAGCACAGCACCAGGAGGAGCTCCTCATGGACTGGGAGCTGGCAGCAACTCGCCAGCAATTGCGGAAGATCGAGCCGCTTCGCTAGCATGCCGCTTGTGATCAGGATTTCGGCCGTGCGGCCCCTCACTGGCCGACTCGTTCAGTTGACGCTCACAGATGGCTCCGTCGTGGAGCGAGACCTGGGCGCGCTTCTCGATGGTTTTGGAGTATTCGAGCGGATTTCCTTGAACGACGCCGCCTTCCGCGAGGTCTACGTTGACTACGGGACGCTCGCCTGGCCGGGCGAAGTGGACATCGCGCCGGAGACGATCATCTGGGACGGGCCTGACCCGGCGGACGAGGGCAGACGGCCGAAGCCCTTCCTGCGACCTCGTCGGCCTCCGCACGACGGGTTGGCCTGAGCCCGACGAGGTCGGCCACCGTCGAAGCTCCGGGTTGACCTCCGCGGTGAAGAGCCGCCGAACCTCCGCGTAGGCGGCGGGAGGTCGCGGAACGAGTGCGTTGATTGGCAGGTAACTCCCGGGTGCGTGCGGGGTGAGGACCCGCGCCTACCGTGGCTCGATGCCAACCTTGCTCAGGGTGGGGCCCTACCAGTTCTACATTGTCATGTTCGATTGCCGAGAGCGGATGCACGTCCACGTGAGGGGCGGGGGACGCGGGCGCGCGAAGCTCTGGATTGAGCCCGAAGTCGGTCTGGGTCCGCTCATCCGGTACACTGCCATCGAGGCTTCTGCGATCACGGCGATCGCGCGCGAGAACCGGGAGACGCTGGTTCGCGGGTGGATCGAAGAGTGCGGATGACAGGAATGAAGCTCGCCACGATCATCGACGTCCACGTTGACGACCTACAGATGACGTTCACGCTGTCCGACGGGCGTGTTGTCGCCGCACCCACGTCGTGGTCGCGCCGGCTCACCGAGGCAACCCACGCCGAGCGGTCAAACCGCCGAATCGATGCGCTCGGGATCGAGGTCGAGTGGCCGGCCCTGGACGAGCATATCGGGCTGTGGACGATCCTCGGGGTATCCGAGGAAGACGTGTTCCAGGCGGCGGGCTTCCAGGTGAACCACGAGTCCGTCTCGGCTTGAGCACACTCCACTCGTCATCGACGACGCCCTGTTCCGCCGAGTCCAAGTCGACTACGGCACCGTCGTATGGCCCGGCGACATGGCCATTGCGCCCGAGACGCTGATCTGGGACGGGCCATATCCACGTGACGACGCCACCCGTCGGGCCGCTGATGGCCATCTGCGGCGGCACCCACCTCGCGTGACAACCTAGGTGTAGTTCCCGGGGTTTGTGAG
>JANPDJ010000078.1:0-11885 GCA_031431395.1 Chloroflexota bacterium
CATCGTGGGCACGGACGCGTCCCACCGGGAGATCGAGCACCTCCAGCGCACCACGGACCGCTTCATCATCGAAGTGGACAAGGCCGGGGGGCAGAAGGAGCACGTGGTCCTCGAGGTCTAGTGACCCGCACGCCGCCGGACCGTCCCACGGACGCGCCCCCGTTCGCCGGGAGTCCCGGCATCGGGATGGACGCGGCCGGCGTGCCACCAGCTACGGCCGGGACCCCCACCAACGAGCGGCTGCTGCGGGCCGAAGAGCTTCCACACCACGTCGCCGTCATCATGGATGGGAACCGCCGGTGGGCGAGGCGCCGGCACCTGGCCGAACTCGAGGGCCACGCAGCCGGCGTGGAGGCGATCCGCCAACTGCTCCGCCACGTGGTCCAGCGGGGCGTCCCCATGCTCTCGCTGTATGCCTTCAGTCGCGAGAACTGGGCCCGGTCGGACGCCGAAGTGGCGGGCCTGTTCGCCCTGCTGGAACAGGCGATCAGGAGCGAGAGCGCGGAACTGGCCCGGGAGGGCGTCCGAGTGCGACTCCTCGGGCGCATGGAGGAGTTGCCCGCAGAGACACGCGAGTCGATCGAAGGCGCGCTCCTGATGACGGCCGGGGGGACCCGGCTGCAGCTGAACATCGCGTTCAACTACGGGGGGCGGACGGAGTTGGTGGACGCGTTCCGCCACCTCGCCGCAAGCAGCATCCCGGCCGACCAGATCGACGAAGCGGCCATCTCGGGTGCTCTCTACACGGCCGGTATGCCGGACCCGGACCTGGTGATTCGCACCGGGGGCGAGCAACGCCTCAGCAACTTCCTCATCTGGCAGTCTGCGTATGCGGAGTTCTACACGAGCCCGCTTCTGTGGCCGGATTTCGGACCTGCGGCCTTCGATCACGCCCTCCTCGAATTCGCCCGGCGGACACGGCGCTTCGGGCGCTGACCCGGCCAGGCCACCATGCTGCGCGACCGTCTGCTCTCCGCCCTCGTTCTCGTTCCGGCGCTGCTGGCCGTGCTGGCGGTCGGGGGGCCCGTCCTGGCGTTGGCTGTGCTGGTCGTCGCCGTCCTGGCGGCGGTCGAGATCTTCGCGCTAATGCGCGCAGCGGGCCACACCGTACTGCCCGTGCTGGGCGCGGTCCTTGCCGTATGCGTGGTGATCGACGCAGCCGCTCCATCGGAACTGGGCGGGAGCAGCGTTCTGCTGTCGGCCGTGGGCCTTGCACTGGTGGGCGTCGGCGCGTTCACCCTTCCGGACCCGCGGGACGGCCTCGCGGCCTGGATCGGGACGACGTTCGGGGCGCTCTACGTTGCACAGATCGGCTTCGTTATCCGGCTGGGATCGGCCGTCCCGCCACTCACGGCGACCGCGCCCTTCGCCGCGCTTCACGCGGACCGCGGCTGGATCCTGCTCCTCGTGCTGGGCGTGTGGGCGTATGACACGGGTGCGTACTTCGCGGGACGCCGATGGGGCCGTGCCCGGTTCCTCACGCACCTTTCGGCGTCCAAGACCTACGCCGGTCTCGTCGGCGGTCTCGTCGCGTGCTCCGTCGTGGTCGCAGTCATGCTCTGGGGCCTCGGGCAGAACATCCTCCTTGCCGCCGTGCTGGGACCGCTCCTGGGTCTTGCGGCACAGGCCGGCGACCTGGCCGAATCGATGATCAAGCGCGCCGCGGGCGTCAAGGATTCGGGCCGGCTCATTCCCGGTCACGGCGGGATCCTGGACCGCGTGGACTCATTCCTCTTTGCTGCCCCGGTCGTGACGCTCTTCGCGGTCGCCCTTGTCCGCTGATCGTCTGGTCCGGACGCGGATCCCGTCCGGCGACCCGGGTCGGCCGACGACGCCCCTTGGCTCGCAGGCGGCATTGTCCGGGGTGGCCTCGGGATGGCGTCGCGAAGGCGACCCGGTCGGCGTGGCGGTCCTCGGATCAACGGGCTCCATCGGCCGACAGGCGGTTGATGTCCTCGCCGCGATGCCCGACCGGTTCCGCGTCGTTGCCCTGGCTGGCCATCTCGACGTGGCGACGCTCGCAGAACAGGCGCATCGTCTGGCGCCCCGCGTGGTGGGCTGGACTGCCCACCGTGGCGACATTGGCGCGCCCGACCTACCGCGTGGAACCACCGCGATCGTGGGCGGCGACGAGATCCTGGAAACGTTTGCGACGCTGGCGGACGTGGAGCTTGTCGTCGTGGCGACGAGCGGAACCGTCGGTCTTCGGGCCGTCATCTCTGCGCTGGGTGCGGGGAAGGTGGTGGCCACGGCCAACAAGGAAGTGCTCGTGGCCGCCGGTCACCTCGTGATGCCACTGGCCGCAGCTCGTGCCGCCGAGGTCCGTGCGCTCTCCCCGGGATCTCCCCTGGCATCGCCGCTGGCATGGCTGCGGCCCATCGATTCGGAGCACTCTGCCATCTGGCAGTGCCTGGCCGGCGAATCACTCTCCCAGGTGCAGCGCTTGTACCTCACCGCTTCCGGCGGGCCGTTCCGCGACCTGCCGGCTGGCGACTTCGAGGCGATCACCCCCGCACAAGCGCTCCGCCACCCCACCTGGACCATGGGCCCCAAGATCACCGTCGACTCGGCGACCCTCGCAAACAAGGGTCTGGAGGTCATCGAAGCGCACTGGCTCTACGATGTCGGCTACGACGCGATCGATGTCGTCATCCACCCGCAGAGCGTCGTCCACTCCGCCGTCCAGTTCGTTGACGGCTCCCTCAAGGCTCAACTTGGTACGCCCGACATGCGCCTTCCCATCCAGTACGCACTGACCTTCCCGGATCGGCGCGTGTCACCGGCTGCACCGCCGGACCTCATTGCGACCGGGCGGCTCGAGTTCTTTGCTCCGGACGAGGGGCGGTTTCCGGCGCTGCGGATCGCCCGGGAGGCCGGCCGCCTGGGTCCCCGTGCGAGCACGGCCCTCATCGCCGCGGACGAGGTTGCGGTGGCCCGGTTCCTGTCCGGAAGCCTGGATTTCCCAGGGATTGCGCGAACGCTGGAGGCAGCCGTGGACCGCTTCGGCCGCCCGGCCGCCGGCGAGTCCACCGCGCCAGATCTCGATGAACTGATGGCTCTCGACGCAGAGGTTCGGGCGGTCGTCAGCCAGGCCGGTTTCGGGGCTGCAAGCTGATGGCGTTCGTGCAGTCGGTCATCACAATCTTCATCTTCCTGGGGATGCTGGGCATCCTCGTCGTGATCCACGAGCTGGGCCACTTCTTCACCGCTCGTCTGGCGAACATCCGGGTGCACGAGTTCGGCATCGGGTTTCCGCCGCGTGCGCGGGTGCTCCGCTCCCACGGCGAGACGCTGTACACGCTGAACTGGCTGCCCATCGGCGGCTTTGTCCGGCTCGAGGGCGAGGACGGCGACTCGGACGACCCGCGGTCGTTCACTCGGGCTGCCCTGCCGGTGAAGCTCGTCGTTCTGCTGGCCGGGGTGGGAATGAACCTGCTGCTCGCCCTGCTCATCTTCACGGCCACGGCGTGGTTCCCCGGCCAGGCGGTGGAACTGCGCTTCGAGTCCGTCCAGGCGGAATCGCCGGCGGCCGGTGCCGGGCTCCAGCCGGGCGAGGCCGTCGTCTCGATCGACGGCCAGTACTTCGACCAGTTTCGCGTTGACGGTCCGGAGGCAATGCTGGCGCGGTTGCGCGGAAAGGCCGGCCAGACCGTCCGTCTCGGGATCGTGTCAACCGGGTCTGCCGTCCGCGACGTGACCGTCACCCTCCGTCCGCCGAACGAGGTTGACGATCAGCACGGAGCCCTGGGCATCGTGCGGCTCACCCCGCAGCTCAGCTCGACCGGCTTCACGCGATCACCCGACGCGGCGCTGGCGCTGGGCGTAGCGCGCACGGCGGATGCGCTGCGCCTGATCCTCGATGGTCTCGGCCAGATCGCAGGCGCCATCGCCACGAAGCCGACGGAAGCGCCGCCGGCGGCAGGCCCGGTGGGGATCGCCGTCCAGGTGGGCGACGTGTTCTGGCAGGCCGGGCCCCTGGCCACGTTGTACCTCGCCGGCATCCTGTCCGCGAACCTTGCCCTTGTCAACATCCTGCCGTTCCCGCCGCTGGATGGCGGACGGATGCTGATGATTGTGCTGAAGCGGATCGTGGGAAACCGCATCAGCCTGCAGGCGGAGCGCCTGACGTACCTCGTCGGGTTCGGCTTCCTATTCGCGTTCCTGATCTGGATCACGTACTTCGACATCGTCCGGATCGGGAGCGGCACCCCTCAATGACCCGCGATGCGCTGACGCTGGCCGCATCCGCAGAGCGCCGCGGCGGCGGAACAGGAGGCGGCCTCCGACCTGCCCGCAGGCCGACCGTGAACGTCCTTGTGGGCGGAGTTCCGGTGGGCAGCGGATCCCCGATCGTCGTCCAGTCGATGACGAACACCGACACGGCGGATGCCAACGCCACGGCGCTGCAGGTAGCCCAGCTCGCCCATGCAGGGTCCGAACTGGTGCGGATCACCGTGAACACAGAAGCCGCCGCGGCCGCCGTTCCGGAGATCATCCGGCGGGCCGCCGATCTGGGCGTGGACGTACCCGTGATCGGGGATTTCCACTACAACGGCCACCTGTTGCTCGCGCGTTACCCGGATACAGCACGACTGCTCGCCAAGTACCGGATCAACCCGGGCAACGTGGGCGCAAAGCGCCACGACGAGAACTTCCAGACCATCGTCCGGATCGCGATCGACAACGACAGGCCGGTGCGGATCGGAGTCAACTGGGGGTCGCTGGACCAGCAGTTGCTGACGGAACTCATGGACGCCAACGCGCGGCAGGCCCATCCCGCCGATTCGCGCGACGTGATGATCGAGGCGATGCTCCAGTCCGCCCTGCGGTCGGCCGACCTGGCCGAAGCCACCGGCCTCGGGCACGACCGGATCATCCTGTCGGCCAAGGTCTCGGGCGTCCGCGACCTCGTGGACGTGTACCGGCGCCTGGCCGCACAGACCGACCTCCCGCTCCACCTGGGGCTGACAGAGGCGGGGATGGGCATGAAAGGGATCGTGTCGTCCACCGCCGGCCTCTCGATCCTGCTGAACGAGGGGATCGGCGACACGATCCGGGTCTCGCTGACGCCGGCGCCCGGCGCACCCCGGACCGAGGAGGTGGAGGTGGCTCAGCAGGTCCTCCAGTCCCTGGGCCTGCGCTCGTTCCTGCCGCAGGTCTCGGCCTGTCCGGGCTGCGGCCGGACCACCTCGACGTTCTTCCAGGAGATGGCCCTGGAGATCCAGGGCTACCTGCGCGCACAGATCCCGGCTTGGCGGGACTCGCATCCGGGCGTGGAGGACATGCGCGTCGCTGTGATGGGCTGCGTCGTCAACGGTCCGGGCGAGTCGAAGCACGCCGATATCGGAATCTCGTTGCCGGGCACGTTCGAAGAGCCGGTTGCACCGGTGTTCGTTGACGGCGCGCTGCGCGAGACCCTTCGCGGCGAGGACATCGTGCCGCGCTTCCTGCGGATCCTCGATGCGTACGTGGAGCAGCGATACCCGACCCCCGGCTCTCACTCCGCCGCAAGTGCCGACCCGACTTCCTCCGTCCCGACGGCCTTCGTCCCAACCTGAGCGTCGCATCCCCGAACGCGGCCGACGCCCCCGGATGGCATGTCGGAGGGGTGCCGGTGAGCGGGTCCCGCGGCCGCGCCGTGCGGTTCGACAGCCTGCCTTCGGCTGCCATCCACCCCTTCGGGTGTATACTCCCTGCCGAACTGAACGGCCGCCTCGCTGACGTGGGTGACCCCCACGTTTTCTTTTGAGCGGCCCTTTGTATCGGGACGAGGAGGCGCACTGTGAGTCGAGACTTCGTCGGCGCCCTCCTCCAGCTCAACGCTGAGAAGCAGGTTCCGCGCGAGCAGCTGATCCGGACGGTCGAAGAGGCCATCCAGTCGGCGTACCGCCGCGTGGGCGGGGACGAGGACATCCACGTCCGGATCGATCCCGAGTCCGGCAAGATCCGCGTGTTCCGTGCGCGCCGGGTCGTGGACGAGGTCGCCGATGCGGCGACGGAGATCACCGTCGAGGATGCCCGCGCCCATGACCCGAATGCTCGGGCAGGGGACCTCGTTGAGACCGCGCAGCTGGACCAGGAGGCGTTCGGTCGCATCCACGCGCAGACGGCCAAGCAGGTCGTCCTCCAGCGCCTGCGTGAAGCAGAGCGGGACGTCGTGTTCGACCAGTTCGCCAGCCGCGAAGGCGAAATGATCACGGGCTCCGTGAACCGCGTCGAGCCCCGCGCGATCATCCTGGACGTCGGCAAGAACGTGGAGGCCATCCTCGCCATCACGGAGCAGAGCCCTGCGGAGCATTACCGCATCGGGCAGAACGTGAAGGCCTACGTGCTGGAGGTCCGCCGCACCACACGAGGGCCCCAGATCTACATCAGCCGCACGCACAAGGGCTTCCTGCGCCGCCTTTTCGAACTCGAAGTTCCCGAGATCCACGCCGGCACCGTGGAGATCAAGGCCATCGCCCGGGAATCCGGCAGCCGCTCCAAGGTCGCCGTGGCCAGCCGCCAGGATGGCCTCGATCCGGTCGGTGCAACCGTGGGCCAGCGAGGTTCGCGCGTTCAGGCAGTCGTGGCGGAATTGGGCGGCGAGAAGATCGACGTCATCCCCTGGAACGATGATCCGGCGGTGTTCGTGGCGAACGCTCTGAGCCCGGCACAAGTCATCAACGTGACCATCGACGAGGAGCACCGGATCGCCAACGTGACGGTGCCGGAGCGAATGCTGTCCCTGGCCATCGGACGTGAAGGCCAGAACGCCCGGCTGGCGGCAAAGCTCACGGGCTGGCGCATTGATATCCGCAGTGACGTGTCGGTCGCCGAGGCGGCCCGTGTTGCTGCGCTGCCCGCCCCGGTGGAAGAGCCGGCGCCGGTGCCGCTGGTCGTGGAGGCAGGGGGGCCGGCGGACGAAGTGACCGCCGCTGCTGATCCGGCGCAGGACGCTGCCGCGCCGGTCAAGCGAAAGGTGCGGGCCCGGAAGCTCGTCGCGAGCCCGGAGTCCGCCACCCCGGACCCAGCCACCCCGGAAGCGTCGGCCGCGGCCGTTGCGGACGGCCCGAAGCCGTCTCGCGCACGGCGCCCTTCAGCAAAGCGTGCGGCGGAAGGCGACGCGCCCGCAGTGACGACTGATTCAGCCGGCAGCCTCACACCCGTCGCAGAGGCCACCCCGGTTCGACCTCCCAGGAAGAAGTCCGCGGCCACAGAGGCCTCCCGGTAGGCGCCGCGACGATGGGACCGGGCTCCAGGCGGTTTCCCACGCGGACGTGCGTTGCCTGCCGGACCAGCCGGCAGAAACGAGAACTGGTCCGCGTCGTGCGGACGCCGGACGGCGGGATCGTCCTCGATGAGACCGGGCGGCTCGCCGGCCGGGGTGCATACCTGTGTGCCGATGGCAGCTGCTGGCTGCAGGCGATTGAGAAGGGAAGACTGCAGCGGGCCCTCGAAGTGCCGCTGCCACCGGAGCTGAAGCAACGGCTGGAGGCTGGCGCGCGCGACATGGTCGCGAGTGCCGGGCCGCTGGTCTCGATGGGATCCGCGCGGGTGGGCGTGGCGATGGACGACATGAACGAAGGAGAGGCCGTTGGCCAGGAGTAGAAGTGGCACGCGGGGGCGCCGCGGCCCACGCAAGCCACCGCGACGCGAAGGCGGCGTCGCATCGACCGCCGTCCAGGTGCTGGACCCGCGCGAACGCGGCGCGATTGAGTTGCCCGGCACGATCACCGTCAAGGACCTTGCGGCCCTGCTTGACGTGAATCCCGCCGACGTGATCCGCGAACTGATCAAGAGCGGAATCTTCGCCAGCATCAACCAACTCATCGACCGTGACACTGCCTCGCTCGTCGCGGGCGAGCTGGGTTACGAAGTTGCCGAAACCACCCTGGCCGGTGGTAGCGCGGCCGCCGGCGCAGAGCACGCGACCGGTGAGGCGCCCACACCCGAAGCGACCAAGGAAGTGCTGTTCGAGGCGGACGACCCGCTGGATCTCGTGCCGCGCGCTCCCATCGTGACGGTGATGGGCCACGTCGACCACGGCAAGACCAGCCTGCTCGACGCAATGCGGACCACGGATGTCGCGGCCGGCGAACGGGGTGGCATCACGCAGCACATTGGCGCGAGCGAGGTCCTCAAGGACGGTCGGCGCGTCGTCTTCCTGGATACCCCGGGCCACGAGGCCTTCACGGCCATGCGTGCCCGCGGCGCCAGGGTGACCGATATCGCCGTTGTTGTCGTGGCCGCGGACGACGGCGTCATGCCGCAGACCCTGGAGGCCATCGACCACGCCCGGGCCGCCAGGGTGCCGATCATCATCGCCCTGAACAAGATCGACAAGCCCGATGCCAACCCGGACCGCGTGAAGACGGAACTGTCCGAGGCTGGTGTGATCGTCGAGGAGTACGGCGGCGATGTACCGCTCGTCGCGGTCTCGGCGCGTACGCGCACGAACATCGACGCTCTCCTCGACATGATCCTGCTGGTCGCCGACCTCCAGGAGCTTTCGGCCAACCCCAGGCGGACGGCCGTGGGAACGATCGTGGAAGCGCAGCTGGACAAGGGCCGCGGCCCGGTCGCAACGGCCCTCATCCAGACCGGAACCCTGCACGTCGGCGACACCATCGTGGTGGGCGCGACCTACGGCAAAGTCCGTGCCATGGAGAACGACAAGGGCAAGCGCGTCCAGAAGGCCGGTCCTTCCAGCGCGGTCGTGGTGCTGGGTCTCGCGGACGTCCCGGAGGCCGGTGACGTGCTGCGTGCCGTCGCAGATGAAAAGGTGGCGCGGGTCCTCGTCGAGCAGCGCAAGGCGATGCTGTCCGCGCGGGGTGGCGAGCAGCAGGGCCGTGCGACCCTGGAAGACCTGTATCGCCAGATCCAGGCCGGCCAGACGAAGGAACTGCGGATCATTCTCAAGGCGGACGTGTCCGGTTCGCTGGGTGCCATCGAGCACGCGCTCGAGCAGCTGCCCACCGACGAGGTCCGGATCAACATCCTGCACCAGGGTGCCGGAGACATCACGGACAACGACGTCCTGCTCGCATCGGCGTCCGATGCCATCGTGGTGGGCTTCAACACACGGCTGGTGGACACGGCCCGCCGGACGGCCGAGGCCGAGGGCGTGGACATCCGGACCTACGACATCATCTACAAGCTGACGGACGACATCGAAGCGGCCCTCAAGGGCCTGCTCGAGCCGGAGCACATCGAGGTCATCGAGGGGCGTGCGGAGGTACGCCAGATCTTCCGCGTCGGCAAGAACACGGTTATCGCCGGCTGCTTCGTAACGGACGGGCACATCGTCCGCGGCGGGGCGCGCGTGTGGCGCGGCGGCAAGGTCATCGCCACGGACCGGATCGAATCGCTCCGCCGGTTCCGGGACGACGTACGCGAGGTCCAGCAGAACTTCGAGTGCGGCATCGGACTGGCGAACTTCCACGACCAGGTCGAAGGCGACATCATCGAGTGCTTCAGCACGCAGACTGTGTCGAGAGCGTCAAGCGGATAGCTGAGCCGCATCACATGACCCAGCGAACGGACCGGATCGACCAGCTGTTTCGCCAGGAGATCAGCGACCTCCTGATGCGGGAGATCGCTGATCCGCGCATCGGCTTTGTCACGGTGACGGACGTCGAGACGACGACGGATCTTCGGCATGCCAAGGTCTGGGTCAGCGTCATCGGACAGCCCGAGGACCGCCAGGCGGCCGTTCGCGCGCTGGAAGGGGCGATGCCGTTCATCCGGCACGAACTCGGCAAGCGGTTGCGCCTCCGGAGGATCCCGGAATTCAGTGTCCGCCTGGACGAATCGATCGAGCGTGGAAGCCGCGTCATGCAGCTGATCCGCGAGCTCGAAGCCGGCGAGACCCCGTCGGAACGGCCGGAGGGCGAGTCGCTGCCCACGCCAACAGCTCGCTCGAGCGGGGAAGCCCCCATGCCCGATGGACCCGAGGTACCTGCCCGGACACCCGCACGATCCGGGCGCCGGGCATCCACGCGCCAGCCCGCCCCGAGACGTGAGGGCGGGCGTCCGTCCACCTCTGCCGGGCCGCGGGCCGGCAAGCCGCCCCCCACGCCATGACCGGCGAAGGCGCGACGCCGCGCGTGGACCTTGCGTCCCATGCCACGGTGGTTCCCGCGGTGGTGGTGGAGCGCATCCGCGCAGCGCGGCGGATCCTCTCGCTCAGCCACGAGAACCCCGACGCGGACACGCTGGGCGCCAGCCTCGCCATTGTGGCGATCGGTGAGGCCCTGGGGGCGCACGTGACCCCGGTCTGTGCAGATCCGCCGCCGGCGCTCTACGACTTCCTCGCCGGTGCCGACCGGGTTCGGCCGGACCCCGAGGCAGGAATCGCGTATGACCTCGTCGTCGTATCCGATTGCAGCACCCTGGAGCGGACGGGTGCCGTCCTGGAGCGCCATCGGGAACTACTGTCGGGGCTGCCGCGCGTCACGATCGACCATCACGTCTCCAACGCAGCGTCCGGGGCAGGGGACTGGATCGATCCCGGCGCGGCGGCCACGTGCGAGATGGTCGCGCTCCTCGCTCACCGGTTGGGGGTGCCGCTGACGGCAGCGGGTGGGGCACTCGCGACGAACCTCATGGCCGGCATCGTGATGGACACCGCGACCTTCCAGCACCCGAACACGACGCCGCGAACACTGACCGTGGGCGCGGCCCTGGTGGAGGCCGGCGCGCAGCTCTCAGAGATCTCGCGCCGGCTCTACCGGTCCAAGCCCACGACACAGATCTTCTTGTTCGGACGGATCCTGAATCGCCTGCAGTCCACGGGAGACGGCCTCGTGATCTGGTCGTCCCTGCTGGACGAGGACCTCCTCGTGACCGGCTCACGCCCGTCGGAGTCGGAGGGCATCATCGACCTCATGGCCCAGTCCACCACCGCCGAGGTGTCGATCATCTTCAAGGAAGCCGGTTCCGCCACCCGAATCAGCGTGCGGACCAGGCCGGGCGGCGTCGATGCAACCGTGCTGACGGGCGCCTTCGGGGGCGGGGGACACGCCCGGGCCGCCGGTGCCACCGTGGAACTGCCGCTCGATTCGGCCCGGCCGCTGGTGCTCGCAGAGGCGGAACGCCTCGCCTCGCGCGTCGTCCGCTGACCAGCATCGAGCCGGGCTCGTCGCGTCGCGGTAGCGTTCGCGCGGGGATGGACGGGATCCTCGTGCTGGCCAAGCCGCACGGACCCACCTCGCACGACATGGTGGCCCTGGTCCGGCGCCTCAGCGGGACACGGCGCGTGGGCCATGGCGGAACGCTCGACCCGTTCGCCACGGGTGTGCTGCCCATCTTCCTCGGCAAGGCCACCCGAGTCGTGGAGTTCCACCTGGGTGCGACGAAGCGCTACCGGGCGACTGCCTGCTTCGGTGCGTTTTCGTCGACTGACGACCTTGAAGGTGAGATGACGCAGGTGGAGGGACCGGCCCCCAATCGGATCCAGGTCGAGACCGCACTGGCGGCCTTCCGCGGCCCGATCCAGCAGGTTCCGCCGGCGTACAGCGCCATAAACGTCGCCGGTAGACGGGCCTACTCCATCGCCCGCTCCGGTGCCTCGCCCGTGCTTGCGCCGCGGACGGTCGTGATCCATGAGTTGACGCTCGTCAGCTGGGACGACTCCGATCCCGCGCGGCCGGTGGTCGTCCTCGACGTCACGTGCTCCGCCGGCACGTATGTCCGCGCGATCGCGCGGGACCTCGGCCGGGCGGTGGGCAGCGCAGCCTACCTCGGAGCCCTGGCCCGCACGGGGAGCGGCGCTTTCTCGCTCGATCAGGCTCTCGGCATCGACGCGGTTCGTGCGGCTGCAGCCGCCGGCGAAGACGCGTTCCGGCGATTGCTCCTCCCGGTGGACGAGGGGCTTGCTGCTCTGCCCACGCTGCGGATCACGG
>JANPDJ010000079.1:0-4395 GCA_031431395.1 Chloroflexota bacterium
CCCGGCCGGAGGCGTGCCCACGATGATCCGAACAGGTCCGCTGCCATCGTCGATCGTGAGACTCGTGCCATCGGCCACGGTCGACGGAGATCCGACCAGCGGCCCTTCGACGGTCACGCGCCGCCCTTCGAGCACCTCGACCGCGTCACCGGTTCGAATCTCCACGGCGGCGGGGAGGGTGTCCTCCCCGAGGTCCACGATGTCGGCCTCCGCCACGCGGAAGATCGCCATCGAGTAACGCTGGTCGAGCGTCCCGGTGACCCTGATCCGCGTGGAACGCAACAGCGGCGTCACGGCCGGCGCATCAAGGTACAGGGCGATCCCACCGGAGGGATCCTGGACGAACGCCCCTCGTCCGCCGTCGAACGCACCCAGATCCGTGGTCAAGACCCCTTCAACCGTCAGCCGCGTTCCATCGGCGGCGAAGCGCGCGGCCGCGACAGGGATCACCGTTACGGGCTGTGCGGTGGGCGCTTGGGTCGCCGGATCCGGTATTGGAGAGGGCGTGGGTGCCGGCGGGCCCGTGGGTGCAGGTGTATCCGTGGGTGCAGGTGTATCCGTCGGTGCAGGTGGGCCGGTGGGGGTTGGCGTGTCTGTCGGCGCCGTCGGACTCTCCGTGACGACCGGAGTTGGCTGGGGTGTCGCCGGCGTCGTCTCGACGGGCACGGGCGTGTCCGTCGGCGCGGGAGTCCAGGTGGGTGTCTCCGTGGGCAGGGGCGTTTCGGCGGGCGTTTCGGTGGTTGTCGGCGTACTGGTGGCCGTGGGCGCCGGTGTCGCCGCCGGCGTTTCGGTGGGCGCCGGCGTTTCGGTGGGCAGGGGCGTTTCGGTGGGCGCCGGGCTGTCCGTCGGCCCGGGCGCACTGGGACTCGGCTGTGGCGCGTCGCTTGTGGTGGGCGCCGGCGTGCCGGAGGCGAGCGGCGTGTCACCCGGAGTCGGGGCAGGCGTCTCGGGGGCGGTCGCGGACGGCGAGGTCGACGGTGGCGGCTGCGGCTCGTCCACCGGCGCAGCCAGGTTTTGCGGCTGAGGATGCGCCTGGACGAGGAAGTCGGCGCTGTTGTCGTTCGTGTCCATGCGGTTGCCGGAAGCGCCGCCGGGTCTGCGCTCCACGCTCGACGACGCCGGCGGTGCGAGGGCCGGCGTTCCCTCCACGAACGCGTTGGTGGCACTGCCCCAGCCGATGGAATCCAGCACGGCTCCGCCGATCGCGCGCAGGCTCACGGATCCTCCGGTTGACGCGATGCCGTTCGCGTAGGTGGCATCCGCGGAGGCCGCGAAGACGCCAGCGGCGTTTGCCACCAGCAGGTGCTGGCCCGGCGCAAGGAGCCGTACGGTGGTCCATGCGGCCTTCCGGGTGGTCGATGTCCCGGCCGCCGAGACATAGACCAGTTCGACATTCTGCAGATCCACGTACGTGGAACCGCCGTTCACGATCTCGACGTATTCGTCCGACGCGGACGCGCCGCCGGTGACAACCTCGGCGACGAGCAGGCCGCTCGACACGGGCCATCCCACGGCCGCCGCCGGCCGGAATGAAGGGATGGCGAACGGCGTGGCCCCGATCATGCCGAGGAGCGCGAACCCCACGACGAGCAGGGAGAGCATGGACCGCCGGGCACGTTGCATCGTGACCTCCCGGCGGGGAGTGGTGGGCAGGAGCTCACGTTGTAGCAGCGGCCGCTCTACCGCCGCGTATCCGGGACTTGCCGGGGACTCCACCCGACGGCGAGCGCCCGTCTCACCCGTGCGGACCATGGGACCGTTTCCACTAGGATGAGCGCCGGATTTTCACCCGACCGCCGGCACTCCCCGCCGCGGCGATGAACGAGGAGGCAGCGTGGCCCGCGCCAAGAGGACCGATCGTGCCGACGCGCGCCGTCGATACCGTGGTACAGCGTCCGATGGCCTGGTGATCGACGGCGAGGCCACCGATTCCGCCGACGCCCCGGAGGCGTCCGCGACGGGGCGGCCATCGGCCAAGCGGATTGCGCCAACGCCGCGGTCGGGCACCTCTCGCGCGGGCGGCACGGAGCGCCCCGCCCTTCCGCCGGGCGGGCGGCCCAGCTTCACGGCCGCCTTCCGCGCCGCCGCGCGACCCCTGGATGTCCGGTCCGACATCGCCTACATCCCCACGCTCGTCCTCCGGACACGCGCCGTGTGGATCCCGGGCGCCGCCGCGATCGGCGCGGGCGTCCTGTTCCTGGCGTCCCAGCCCCTTGGCTCGAATCAGCTGGCGAACCTCGCGTTCCAGCTGTTCGTGCTCCCGCCCACCATCGCGGGCTCGTTCCTCGCAGGTGTTCTCGCGCCGCGCGCCACGTACATCGCTGGCGGCATTGCGGCGCTCGTGGGCGCGCTGGTGTTCTCCGTCGCTGTGATCGTGACGCCCAGCAACCTGTCGGCGGCGACGATCGCGCCCACACCATCCCCGGCAGCAAGCGCCTCGGCCGGCGCGTCGGCGTCGCCGGGGCCGTCCGCGTCGCCGGCCGCCTCGCCCACGTCAGACGGGACGGCCACCGAGACGGACGCGGCCAAGGCGAGCGCGATCGTGCAGGCCATCGTGCTGTCCGTGCCCTTCGGGATCGCGATCGGCGCGTTCGGCGGCTACTACAGGCGCTTCCTGGCGGTGTCCAGCCCCAACCGGCAGCGGCGAATCACGGAGCAGCGGCAGAAGACGTCCCGGCCGAAGCAGCCCGGCCGCCGCTACTAGGAACCCTGGCCGCCGGGTGGCGGGTGGCGCATGGACCGCGCGGCCGCGGCACGTGGCACGTGGCACGTGGACCGCGGCACGTGGCGTCGCTGCTACCCCATCCGGCGCATGCCCGCGTAGCCGAGCTGCCGGACGCCGGCCGGCGACGGGGGTCCGCCGACACGAGCTGCCTCCTCGACGAGCGGACGGACATCACGCGCGATCACGTTCACCACGTTGCCCTCCCGCTGGAGCGTTCCGTCCACCAGGAGCAGCGCATGCCGCCGGACGACGCCGCGCAACCGGGCCCACGTGTCCGGCCAGAGCGTGACGTTGACCATGCCGGTCTCGTCCTCGAGCGCCAGGAACACGGTCCCGCGCGCGGTCATGGGGTGCTGGCGCGTGACGACGAGCCCGCCCAGTCGCACCGGCCCGGGCGCGCGATCCGCGAGGGCCGCGCCGGGCAGTGCCCCCAGCCGGTCGAGTGCCGGGCGGAACAACTCCACGACCTGCCTGCGAGCATCCAGCGAGATCATCGCGTAGGAATCCCCCAGCCGCTCCCGTTCCGTGATCTCCGGCAGTGGCGGCGCAGGCGTGGCGGGCAGGCGCAGGTCCAGTGGACGTCCGGCCGCCCGTTTCGTCGCCCGCCCGATGGTCCGCGCAGGCCGGCCGTCCACGCGGCCGCGTGACGCGCCGCTGACTTCGCGCAGCTGCCAGAGCAGTTCCCGCCGCGGCCGGCCCAGTGAATCCAGCGCCCCCGCACGAATCAGCCGCTCGATCACGTCCTCGGACAGTCCCGTCCGCTCCACGACATCCGCCAGGTCCCGGTACGGCCCGCGGGCCAGCTCGGCATCCAGGCGCACCTGCTGCTCCTCCCCGATCCCCTTCACGAGGCGGAGACCCAGCCGGATGCCCCAGCCCGTGGCCGTCTCCGCTGCCCACTGGTCACGGGCCCGGGTGGCCGGATTGACACACGCCGAGGAGCGCACCGGCCGGGGACGGCGGGCGATGCCTGCGCCGTCGGGCAGCGGTTCGCCAGGGTCGTCATCGTGCGACCCGTCGTCCCCGCCGGCCCCCGCAAGCGCCCAGCCGGGTCGTCCGATCCATTCGGTCGTCGTGTCGTACGCGGAGGCGTTGAGATCCACGGGCAGCACGGCAACCCCGTGCCGCTTCGCGTCGTTGACCAGGACCTCCACAGGGTAGAAGCCCATGGGCTGCGCGTTGATGAGCCCCACGGTGAACTGCGCGGGATAGAAGAGCTTCAGGAACGCCGACTCGTAGGCCGTCCGCGCGAACGCCGCCGCGTGGGACTTGGCGAAGCCGAAGGAGGCGAACGCGGCGACCCGGCGGAACAGCTCCTCGGCGTCGTCCGGGGCCATGCAGGACAGGTCGATGCAGCCATCGACGAACCGCCGGTGGAGCTTCTCCATCTCGCGCTCCGAGCGCCACGTGCCCATCGCTCTTCTGAACCCATCTGAATCCGCGGCGCTGAAGCCCGCGATCCTGATCGCGATCTCCATGACCTGCTCCTGGTAGAGGATCACGCCGAGCGTGTCGCGCAGGACGGGCTCCAGCGCGGGATGCAGGTAGGTGACCGGCTCCAGGCCCTGCTTTCGCCGGAGGTACGGGTGGACGGCATTGCCCTGGATGGGGCCGGGCCGGATGATCGCCACCTGCACCACGAGGTCGTCCAGGCTGGACGGGCGGCTCTT
>JANPDJ010000080.1:0-17306 GCA_031431395.1 Chloroflexota bacterium
GGCGAGCGGCACGGAGATCGCGTAGCCGTTGTTCTCGACGACCAGGATCATGGGGAGGTCGTGGATCCCGACGAAGTTGAGACCTTCGTGGACGTCGCCCTGGTTGCTGGCGCCCTCGCCCATGAACGTGACGGCGACCTGGCCGGTCCGGCGGAGCTTCGCCGCGAGCGCGATGCCGGCCGCGTGAAGGATCTGCGTCGCGACCGGCGAAGACGTCGACAGGATGTTGTGGCTGCGGGAGCCGTAGTGGCCGGGCATCTGCCGTCCGCCCGACGATGGGTCCGCGGCCTTCGCGTACTGGGCCAGCATGATGTCCCGCGCCGTCATGCCGAACGTCAGGCAGGCAGCCACGGACCGGTAATACGGGACCATCCAGTCATGGCCGATTCGCATCGCCGAGACGATGCCCACCTGGGCGCCCTCGTGGCCCTGCCCGCTGATCACGAACGGCACGCGACCGGCACGGTTGAGCACCCACATCCGCTCGTCCACGGCGCGGGCCAGCGAGACGCGCCGGTACATCTCGAGCAGGTCGGCATGGCCAAGGCCGGCGGCATCGCCAAGGTGGGATTCCCGGCCCAGGTGGCCGCTGCGCGCGTCGCCCGGACCACCGACCGAAGTCGACGTCCGGGGGTTCATCAGAAGTTGATCGAGCGGCCGTCAACCGCCATGGCCGCTTCCCCGACGACCTCGGAAAGCGTCGGGTGCGCGTGCGTTGCCCCGGCGATCTCCCATGGCGTTGCCTCGAGTTCGAATGCCAGCGACGACTCCGCGATGAGGTCCGTGGCGTGCGGCCCGATGATGTGGACGCCCAGCGTGTCGTTGGTGTCGCGGTGGCCGATGACCTTGGTGAAGCCCTCGTACTCGCCGTAGATGATCGCCTTCGCGATGGCCTGGAACGGCACCTTGCCCACCTTGATCGGCAGGCCGCGCTCCTCGCACTGCTGTTCTGTCAGGCCGACCGAGGCGATCTCCGGCCGGCAGTACGTTGCGCGGGGCTGCTTCGTGTAGTCCATCTCGTGAACGTCCGACTCGCCGGCGATGGTGTGGGCCGCGATGATCCCCTCGTGTGCCGCCGTATGCGCGAGGAGGAGACCGCCGATCGCATCCCCGATCGCGTAGACGTGCGGTTCCCGTGTGCGCATGTGCCCGTTGACCTTGATGTAGCCGCGCTCAAGCTCCGCTGCCGTGGTCTCGAGGCCGATGTCCTCCACGTTGGGTGCGCGGCCGGTGGCGACCAGCATCTGCTCGGCGCGGAACTCCTCGGCGGCGCCTCCGTCCGGGCCGGCGAGGACGCGGATGCCGTCCGGCTCGACTGCGACCTGCGCCGTATCGAACCTGGCCTTCGTGATCACGCGGATCCCGCGCCTCGTGAACGACCGCTCCAGCGCCTGGCTGACCTCGCGATCCTCGAGTGGCACGATCGCCGGGAGGTATTCAAGCAGGGTGACCGAGGTGCCGAGGTCGTGGTACATCGAGGCGAACTCCACGCCCACTGCTCCGCCGCCCACGATCACGATGCTGGCGGGCAGGTGTGACGAGCGCAGAATGTCGTCACTGGTGACGATGCGCTGCCCGTCCGGCACCAGGCCGGGCAGGCTCTTCACGCGGCTGCCAGTAGCGACAACAACGTCTGACGCCTGCAGGAACCGCTCCCCGCCTGCGCCCGGCGTGCCGTCCTCCCCGGCCATGAGGACCCGGACGCGACCCGGCCCCTCGAGTCGTCCACGGCCCTGGACCCACGTGACCTTGTTCTTCGTAACGAGCGTCTTGAGGCCCGTCCACATGCGCTTCACGACGGCGTCCCGGCGCTTCGCCATCTCGAGGTAGTCCACCGCGGGCTCGCCCGGGAGACGGATCCCGAAGTCCTTCGCGTGACGGATCCGCTCGATCAGGCCGGCGGACTCGAGAAGCGCCTTCGTGGGGATGCAACCGCGATGGAGGCAGGTGCCGCCGATCTTGTCCTCGTCCACCAGCGCGACCCGAAGGCCGAGCTGCGCTGCGCGGAACGCGGCGGCATATCCGCCGGTACCCGCGCCGAGCACCACGAGGTCGAAATCATTGCTGGACCCAACGGCCATGATTCAGCGGCTCCGAAGAGGCACGCGAGCAGGCGCGCCGGTGGGAACGGTCATCGCGGAGGATGGTACCGCGTGCCGTTGGACACGGCGCAAGGGGCCATCGGCGGTACCCGGCGGGCCATCCGGCACCGGGTCCGCGTGGCCGACTGCCTTCGTGGTCGGCCGCCTTCGTGGCCGACCGCTCGCGTGCGACAATCGGCCGGCCCGCCGGCCCGCCCGGCAGCCCCCGGAACGCAGGAGCATCTCGTGGATCTCGCGACCGCCGCACGCGCAATCGCCCTGATCCTGATTGCGTACCTGTCGGGCTCCACCCCCGTCGGGGTCCTCGTCGCCAGGATCTCGGGCGGCCCGGATCCGCGCACTGTGGGCTCGGGCAGGACCGGAGGCACGAACGCGCTGCGGGCACTGGGGCGCAAGTGGGCGTCGGTGGTAGTGCTGGGCGACCTCGCCAAGGGAGCAATCCCGGTCCTCCTGGCACGCATCGTCACCAACGGCGACGCCGTTCTCGAGGTCGCATGCGGATTTGCGGCGGTGATCGGCTCGGCCCGGTCCGTCTTCCTTCACTTCGGCGGCGGCCGCGGCGTCGGCACGGGCGTGGGAACGATGCTCGTGATCCAGCCCATCGCGGTGCTCCTTGCGGCGCCCGTCTTCGTGGTGGTGATCGCGATCACCCGCTACGTGTCCCTGGGCTCCATCGTCGGATCGGCCGCGCTCTTCCCGGCGATGCTGATCATCTTCCTCGTGGCCAACGGCGCCATTCCGCCGGCCTACCTTGTCTACGCCGCCGCCGGTCCGCTCCTGATCTGGTTCACCCACGCCGACAACATCCGTCGCCTCATGCACGGTGAGGAGCGGAAGTTCGACCTGACGATGCTCGCCGGGCGCCGGTCATCTCGCAGCTAGTGCCGGCGGCGACCTGGCGCGCACACGACCCCAGGGCAACGGTGGAGGCGTGACCGTGGGCACGGGGTCAACCCGGCAGGCTGCCATGGTTGCCGCGCCGACTCCCGGACCGATGATCCGCGCAGAGGGCCTCGGTCGCCGATTCGGGGACTTCTGGGCAATCCGCGGGCTGGACTTCACCCTCGCGCGCGGTGAGGTCTTCGGTCTCCTGGGGCCCAACGGGGCCGGCAAGACGACCACCGTTCGCCTCCTTACCGCGCTGATCGCCCCGTCGGAGGGCCGCGCGTTCGTGGCGGGCTTCGACGTCTCGACGTCGCCGGAGGACGCACGCTCGCGAATCGGGCTCCTCACGGAGGCGCCCGGGCTGTACGAACGATTGTCGGCGCGGCAGAATTTGGAGTTCTTCGGTCGCCTCCACGGCCTGACGGCGGACGTGCGTGCGGATCGGATCGAGCGGCTGTTGCGGCTGTTCGACCTGTGGGATCGGCGAGACGCTCTTGCCGCGACGTTCAGCAAGGGAATGAAGCAGAAGCTCGCCATCGCGCGAGCGCTGCTCCATGAGCCGTCGGTCCTCTTCTTCGACGAACCCACCTCCGGGCTGGATCCGGAAGCCGCCTTCATCGTCCGCGAGGCGATTGCCACGCTGAAGGCAACGGGACGAACCATCGTCCTGTGCACGCACAACCTCGACGAGGCGGAGCGCCTCTGCGACAGGGTGGCCTTCCTGCGCGGTGAGATCCTCCGGATCGACAGCCCCGCCCGGCTCAGGACGTCGGCCGGGACGACCACCATCGTGGTGACGCTCGCCGACGGAATCGCGCCGGAGATCCTCGGCGGGCTGCGCTCGCAGCCGGGCGTCCTGGGCATCGACGGCACGGGCGACGAAGTGCGGATCTCCGTCCGTGATGCTCGTCGCGACACGCCACCGCTGGTCCGCGCCCTCGCGGATGCGGGGGTCGACGTCCTGGGCATCTCCGCGACGCAGGCTACGCTGGAATCGGTCTACTTCGACGTGATGGGCGCGCGTCCACCCGCCGACGGCGGGAGTTCGTGATGCGGCCGCCCATCGTTGCCGCCGTCGTCGTCCGCGAGTGGTGGGAACTGGTCCGCAACCGGCTCCTGCTCTTCTCCGTCCTGCTGCCGCCGGTCATCCTGTCCGCCGTGCCGCTCATCTCGGTGAAACTGGCCGAGTCGGCAGAGGGGCCGCCCAGGATCGCCGTCGCGCAGATCGTCGCAGGCCACCCGCAGTGGGCGGACATGACGCCCAGCCAGGTGGTGATGGCGTTCCTCCTGCAGCAGTTCCTGATGGTGTTTCTCATCCTGCCGGGCTACATCCCACTGGCCATCGCCTCGTATTCCATCGTGGGCGAGAAGCAGACCCGCAGCCTGGAGGCCGTCCTTGCGACGCCCATCCGAACCGGGGAATTCCTGGCGGGCAAGGCGATCGCCGCGATCGTGCCGGCGGTGGTCGCGGCGTGGATCTCCTACCTGATCGTGCTGGGGCTCACCGCGCTGCTCCTGGCCCCCCGGCTCGTACCGGTCCTGGTCGAGCCTGCCTGGCTGGGCGCGGTGTTCGCGCTCGGGCCGGCCGTTGGCCTTGTCTCGGTCACAGCCGGCCTCCTCGTCAGTTCGCGCGTCAACGACCCTCGCGCCGCCCAGCAGATCGGCGCCGTGATCCTGCTGCCGATCATTGCCATGATGGTGGTCCAGACGGCTGGCAACTTCCTGCTGGACCTGAATGCATACCTGCTCGCGGCGGCGGCCACGCTCGCAGTCGGGATCATCGGCCTGCGCCTTGGCGTCATCGTATTCGGGCGCGAAACCATCCTGACCCGCTGGAAGTAGCGAGAGGAGCTCATGCCGGCCCGTTCACCAGTCGAGGACGCCCGCCTGCCTGCGCGCGGCATCCGGGATGGCCTGGCCGCGCTGGGCGTGCCCGTCTACCGGCGCTATCTCGCGGCGACCACCGCCAACAACGTCACCGTCTGGCTGTTCCAGACGGCGATGTCGTGGTTCATCCTCAGCCAGACCGGTTCGGCCGCGGCGGTGGGCATCCTGTTCGTTGCGTGGACGGTGCCCACACTGATCACGATGATCCCGGCTGGCGTACTCGTGGACCGGATCGGGCCACGCCGCGGGATGCTCATCAGCCAGGCCCTCACGGCGGGGCTGTTCGCCGGGGCGGCGTGGCTCGCGTGGACCGACCAGTTGAGCGTGGAACGCGCGCTGATCTTCGCGGTCCTCATCGGCATGGTGGACGGCTTCTGGTCCGCCCCGTCGCTCGTCATGGCCGGGCGGATTGTCGAGCCGCGCCTGCTGGGCTCCGCGATGGGCCTGAGCTCGCTCACCTTCGGATTCGGGCGAACGTTCGGAGGCTTCTTCGGCGGACTCCTCGTGGCCAACGCGGGCCCTGCCCCGGCCCTCGCGATCGGCGCGCTTGGTCCCGTGCTCGCGTTCGTCATGACTCTCACGCTGCCGCCCGTCCCGGGTCTCGAGACCTCTCGAACGGGATCGCTCCGCGACTTCCCCGACGCTCTTGGCTGGATGGTGCGGTCGCCCAGCACGAGAACCCTCGTCCTGCTCGGGATGGGCGTGGCGGCGTTCGCGTACTCCTACACCTCTCTCATGCCGATCGTGACCAGGGACCTGCTCCGCTCGGGACCGGCGGACCTGGGGCTGATGACCGCGGCCACCGGGATCGGGGTGATCGTCGGCGCGTTCGTGATGGAAGGTGTTGGTCGGGCTCTTGGCCGCGGCCGGACGATCGTCCTCATGGTGGTCATGGGCTCACTCGCGTTCGCCGCCCTGGGGCTCTCGCGGACACTGCCGGTTTCCATGGCCCTTGCCGGGGTGGTGGCAGGCGTCCTGATCGTGTTCCGCACGACCACGATTGCGCTGCTCCAGGCTCTCGCACCGGCGCGGATGCGCGGCCGGGTACTGGCCATCTTTGAGATCGCCTTCTGGGGCATCACCCCGGTCGGGGGCGTCCTCGGGGGCGTCCTCGCCGACCGTCTGGGCACAATGGAGATGCTCCTGCTGTTCGGGGGCGCTACCTTGCTTGCGCTGATCGGGGCCCTGCTGGGCGACCGGGCGCTGGCCGGGATGACCCTGGACGCGCATGCGCGCGTGGTCGTCCGCGGCGTGGTCCATGCGGACGGGCGCCCGGTCCGACCTGCGGACGTCCCACGTGATCCCGGGGGTCGCCATCCATCAGGGTGACGCACCTTCGCCCGACGGGACGCGAAACGACCCGGGCTGGCTGACGAACCCGGGTCGCTGCTGGGCTGGGGCTCGGCGCCCCACTAAGGTGGCGGGATCAGGCCCCGCGCATGCTCCGGAAACAATCGCTGCAATAGACCGGCTTGCCGCTGGTGGGCCGGAACGGAACCATGGCTTCCTTGCCGCAGTTGCTGCAGGTCGCCGAGAACATTTCGCGCGGGCCGCGCTCACGTTCCCCGTATCCCCCGCCTCCGCCGCCGCCACCGTAGCCGCCGCCACCACCGCCCGAGCTGTAGCCGCCCGAGCTGTAGCCGCCGCCACCACCGCTGCTTGCACCATAACTGCCGCCACCGCCGCCACTGCTACCGCGGGCAGTCTTGCGGCTCGCCCGGCAGCTCGCGCAGCGCCGCGGCTCCGAGAAACCCCGCTGCGCGTAGAAGTCCTGCTCACTCGCGGTGAACACGAACTGCTGCCCACAGTCGGCACAGGTCAGGGTCTTGTCGTTGTACACGGAATCGAAACTCCTCTCGGTAGCTGCGCGTCCCGTCGGTTTCTCGCGTCAGCCGGAGAGGAGTCGAAGGTTCGTCAAGCTACGTTGTTCTGTAGTCGCGGACCCTATCCCGCGACGTTGACGGCGGGACTATACGCGCCTCAATTAAGCGTGCATAGGGGGAATCTGGGACCCAAAATTCACTGCGCTGCGCCGAGTTGTTCCGGCCGACCTGGCGCGCCGGACGAGCCATCGGCCGAAAATGAACCTGGAGTTCAATTCGACGCAGGGCCACCCCGATGTTCCCGCGTGGCTGCGTGCGCCGACGCGGCTGGCCACCCCGATTGTTCGCGCCCTCGCGGGCCGAAACCGCGGCCGCAGACGGAAGCGGATTCAGGGGCGCGGTCGGGCGATCCGCATGAGAACCAGCACGGTCCCGGCAAGCAGCACCACGATGGCCAGCGGGGTCCGGAACACGACGTCCTGGAGCGACACGGGCAGCGCGCTCGTGGCGATACCGAGACCGAACACGCCGATCACCACCAGTGCGCCAACGACCAGAGCCTCGCGCCAGCCGGGCACGCGACCGCCCGGTACAGCCCGCGGCGCCTTCGACGGATCACCCACGATCCGCCTCCGCCGGAATGCCGATGGGAGCGACCAGGACACGGCCGGCGAGTGCCGCACCGCTCGTGGTGAGCAGCCCCACCTTGGACCGGTGAAAGGTCACCGTCACGTCCGCGGCGACCACGGGGTCGGATGGTTGGCCGCTCGTGAGATCCACCGCCGTCGGCGTGTCCACGGCCAGAACCGGCACCGCCTCTGTCCGCGCCCGGTTGACGAGGAGCACCGCGCTGCGAACGGGATCGCGAAGGACTCCACGAACGCCCGTGCCGAGAAGGGCGTCGATCACGACGCTCGCCCGCTCTACGCCGCGTCCAACCAGTGCCAGGTCACGAACCGTGGGTGCGTGCATGCGGCTGACGTCAGCGAACGACGCGAGCCGATCCCAGTTGCGGGCCGCGTCGGCTGTGCTGGGTCGCGGTTCGTTCGCGCACAGCACCACGGCGATCGGCACGCCGCGGCCAGCGAGCCATCGGGCTGCGACGAAACCGTCGCCACCGTTGTTGCCCGGGCCGCACAGGATCAGGACGGGACCGCGACCCCATGTTCCCGCCTCCTCGGCCATGACGTGCGCGACGGCCGCCACGGCCGCGCCGGCCTGCTCCATCAGTCGCAGGCCCGGCACGCCGGCCATTTGGGCCCGCCGGTCCGCGCCGGTCATCGCCTCCGCTCCGATCGGGGAACGCGCCGCCGCGTCTGCCCAGCGGGTGGCGATCTCGTCGAGGGACAACCCGAAGAGGAGTGGATCGTCCGCCGGCAGCGGGACAGCCGGCGACTCGGGAGGCCGGCTCGGTCGTGTGGTCATCGGGCCAAGCGTAGCGCCACACAGGCCGGGGGACCGGGAGGCACGGCCCAGGTCAGCCGGTGTTCTGCAGCCCGGCGGCCACCCCGTTCACAGCGAGCTGAACGAGGCGCAGCAGCACCAGACGCTCGGGGTCGTCATCGGGAAGGCGCCGGAGACGGGCGAGCAGACGCACCTGCAATTCCGACAGCGAATCGACGTAGGGGTTGCGGAGGGCGATTGATCGCTGGAGAACCGGTAGTCCGTCGAGCAGCCGATCCCGGCCCGTGAGCCGGAGGAGGAACCGCACGGACCGACTGAACTCGTCTTCGATCTGCTGCCAGATGCGCCGCCCGTCGGGCTCCGAGGCGAGCGCGGCGTACATCTGTGCGACTCCCAGGTCTGCCTTCGCGAGGATCATCTCCGCGTTGTCGATCACGCTTGCGAAGAACGGCCAAGAGCGGTAGAGCGCCGCCAGATCCTCCGCAGCGGCGTCGTCGCGAGCTCCGATGAACCCCTCCAGCGCGGAGCCAAGGCCATACCAGCCAGGCAGGTTCGCGCGCGACTGGGACCAGGCGAAGACCCACGGGATGGCCCGCAGGTCGGCGATGGACGGTGGCGGCAGGCCGGCTGAGGCACCTGTGCCCGACGTGCCACCCGCGCCCGATGTGGCACCGGCGCCCGCGCCTGACGTGCCTTCCGACCCGGACCCGGCGCTCCCTTGGTGGGAACCGGCCGACTTCCCGCGGGCAGCCGGTCGCGACCCCAGGCGCAGCTGCGAAAGCTCCGCGATGGGCGTCATCTCGCGGAAGAACCGGGCGAACGCGGGTTCCTCCCAGACCAGCGCGCGATATGCCTCCTCGGCCCGTCCGGCCAGCTCGTCCATGACCGCCCGGCCGTTCGCCGCCGCCGCAGCCGCGGCCGCGTCGTGCTCCGCCATGGACGCGGTGATGACGGCGTGCACGACCTGCTCCAGGTGGCGTCGCGCGATCGCCGGGTTGGCGTAGTGGGCGGCGATCACCTCACCCTGCTCCGTGAGCTTGAGGCGGCCGTCGATGGAACCCGGCGCCTGCGCGAGGATCGCGCGATTCGAGGGACCGCCGCCGCGGCCAATGGCGCCCCCCCGGCCGTGGAAGAGGGTCAGCCGGACGCCATACCGTTGAGCGACCGCGCTCAGCTGTTCCTGCGCCTGGTAGAGCAGCCAGTTCGCCGCCAGGAACCCGGATTCCTTGTTCGAATCCGAGTAGCCGAGCATGACCTCCTGGTGGTCGCCGCGACCAGCAAGGTGACGCCGGTACCGGTCGTTTGCGAACAGCTCCTCCAGGATCCGGCCGCTCGACATCAGCGCGTCGGCGGACTCCAGGAGCGGCACCACGTCGATGCTGGGACGGCCGGGCCCGAAGCCACCCGTCAGCGCCGCCGGCGGGTTGGGCGCAGCGGCACGTTCGGCAAGGTCAAGCACGTTCAGGACGTCGTCGATACCCAGGGTGAAGCTGACGACGAAGCGGTGAACGGCCCGCTCACCGAAACGCGCCTGCCCGGCAGCCATACCGCGGAATGTGGCCAGGACCTCGGCGGCCGTCACCCCGGGCACCAGCTCGCGCTCCAGGTCGCCCCCATTGAGGGCCGCGAGAGCGGCGCGGTGGACACCACTGTGCTGGCGGATCTCGAGGGATACCAGGTGGAATCCGAACGTCTCGACCTGCCATTTGAAGTCCTGCACCTCGCCCCACGCGACGCGGGCCAGGCCGCCGGCGGCGAGGGCGGCCTGGAGCTCGCCGAGCTCGGTCACCAGATCATCCGATCGGTCGTAGCGCCCACTGAAGGCCGCCGGCGCGCTGGTCAGCCAGGCGCGTGTCCGGCGCAACCGTTCCGCGATGGCCCCCAGGCGCTGGCGATAGGGCTCGTCCGGGAAGCGCTCGCGGAGCTGGCGGCTCACCTCCGGGAGCTCTTCCGCATCCGCCGCGAGGCGGGCCCGCAGCGAACCGGCCAGGTTGTCGCGCGGCGTCATCGCAGCGACGGTATTGCCCAGGCGCGTCGCAACTGCCTCCAGCCCATGGAGGACATGGTCGGCGTGGATCCGCAGCGTCTGGTGGGTGACCTCAGCGGTGACGTTGGGATTGCCGTCCCGGTCCCCGCCGATCCAGGATCCCCAGTCCAGCACAACGGCCGGCACGGGCGGGCGAGTCCCGGTCCGTCCGGTGTCCGAGGCTGCCGGCCGTGTGGGCACGTCGGGGCCCGTGCGCCGCCGCCGTTCCTCGCCGTCGCGCACGCGGTCGAGGTTGGCGTCGATGGAGCGGTAGAGCTGCGGCACCAGTGTGAACAGTGTCTCGTCGAAGAACGTGAGCGCGGTCCGGACCTCGTCCAGCGGCGACGGCGCGACTGACCGCAGGTCTGATGTTCTCCAGAGCAGCGTGATCTCCTCCCGGAGGCGGCGGCGGAGCTCGCGGTCCTCATCCGGCGTGATCCGCGGATCGTCGAAGCGCTCCAGGAGCCGGTAGCAGCGACGGAGGGCGACGAGCAGCGTCCGCCTGCGGGCCTCCGTGGGATGCGCGGTGAACACGGGCTGGATGCTGGTCCGGGCCAGCAGCGCCGCGATTTCCGTGCTGGTGCGTCCGCTCCGCGACAGGGAGCGGAGAGCCTCGGCGATCGACTCGTCGAGCACGCCCTGCGGGGCGCTGCGTTCCCGACGGCGAAGGGTCCGGACGCGCTGCCTCTCCTCCGCGAGATTGACCAGCTGGAAGTACAGGGCGAAGGCGCGGATCAGTGCCTCGCTGCGATCAAGGTCCAGCGAATCCAGCTCTTCGGCCAGGCGGGCCCGTTCCTCAGGGTCGTCCTCGCGCCGCAGAGCGATCGTCCGCCGGCGCGTCCGCTCCACGAGTTCGAGGAGGTCTTCGCTCCCCTGCTCCACGATGACCTGGCCGAGCAGCGCGCCCAGCAGCTTCACCTCGCGGGCGAGTGGGTCACGGGCGCCCGAGGTGCCGATGGTTGATGGCTCGGCACGTATCGCATGGTTGCGCCCGGCTCCGGCAGGGTCGGCGCGGCGGACGGACGGGACGGGCACGGACGGCACCCTGGTGGAGCGTGTCATCGGGGCAGACGAACGAGCGTGTCGTCGGTCGGATGGCGCTCGAGCAGTCCTTCGCGCGCCAGGGCCCGGGCTGCGACCCCTGCCGCGTCCGGATCGTGCGGCTCGATGCCTTCGTCAACGCGGATCCAGGCGTCGCCCCCGGCAGAACGCGCACGATCGACGAGGCGCCCCCGCAGCCAGCGCGAGGTGAAGCGGAACGGAATCGCGCCCGCCTGTGCCTCAGCTGCAGCTGCTGGCTGGGGAGGAGCGGCCGGACGCGGACCCCCGGCTGCCGCAGCACACCACGTGCTGGCCGGACACTCCCCGCATTTCGGCCGGCGTGGCCGGCAGAACGTGGCGCCGATGTCCATGAGGGCGTGCGTCCACTCACCCGGCCGGTCGGGTGGCACAAGATCGTCGGCGAGGTCCTGCAGCGCCCTGGGGGCGAGGCCCGCCCAGCCGCCGGCGACTCGTCCCAGCACCCGGCGCACGTTCGTGTCCACCGGGCCGGCCGGTTGTCCGAAGGCGATCGCGGCAATCGCCCTCGCGGTGTACGGCCCGACACCGGGGAGCGACTGCAGGACCTCGATGCGGTCGGGGAAGACACCGCCGTACTCGTCCACGACGATGCGGACCGCCCGCTGGAGGTTCAGGGCCCTCCGGTTGTAGCCCAGGCCCTGCCAGGCACGGAGGACATCGGCCACCGGGGCCGCTGCCAGTGCCTCGACGGTCGGAAATCGGACCAGGAACGCCTCCCAGGCGGGCTCGACGCGCGAGATCTGCGTCTGCTGCGCCATCGTTTCGGACACCAGCACCGCGTACGGGTCTCGCCGGCGGCGGAAGTTCAGCGGCCGGCCGTGCGCGCCATACCAGTCGAGAACGGCGGTCCCGAAGGCTGTTGCGCGGGCTGGGTCCACGATGGTGGCGGGCACGGCCGGGAGCCTACCACCGCTCCGTGTGGCGACCATGGCCCTCCGCGGCGACGGTGCTCTGCGGCGGAATGCGCCGGGCAGACAGGCGCCACGGCATCCAGCCTCATGCAGTCCTACGGGCGCCGCCGGGAGGCGCGATACCAGGGGATCGCGATCGCCTCCAGGCGCGAGACGGCCGTGAACAGGATGATCGAGAGCGCACTTGCGAGGAGGATCGCGACAAACACGAGGTCCGCGCGAAACGCGTTCCTGGAGATCTGCATCCAGATGCCCAGGCCCTCGTATGCGCCCACGTACTCCCCGAAGATCGCCGCCACCACGGCGTACGTGGCCGAGATGCGCAGGCCGGTGAAGAATGCCGGCAGCGCCGCCGGCCAGCGCAGCTTCCGGAAGACCTGGCCGCGCGAGGCACCCATCGTCGCCAGGAGGTCGGTGGCGTCTCGTTCCGTGGAGGCGAAGCCGTCGAGGAGTGCGACGGTGATCGGGAAGAACGTGACCAGGACGATCACCAGGACCTTGGGGAACAGGCCGAACCCGAACCAGAGAACCAGCAGCGGCGCGATCGCCACGACGGGGATGGTCTGCGACCCGACCAGGAGCGGATAGAGGGCCCTGCGCAACCAGCCTGCCTGGTCCATGAGGATTGCCGCCGTCACGGCCGCGACGACCGAGACGGCGAAGCCGACCAGCGTCTCCTCGACGGTCGGGATGGTGTGGTCGACGGCCAGCTCGCGGAAGTCCAGCAGTGCCCCGAGAATCCGCGTGGGTGACGGCAGCACGATGGGGCTCACGCCCGTCAGGCGGACGTATCCCTCCCAGGCCGCCAGCAGCAGGAGGACGACGCCCACGGGGGGCGCCCATCGCGACAGGCGCCCGCCGCTCGCCTCCCGATCACCGTCCCCGTCCATTCTCACCACACCTCTGCCGGACCTACGGCCCGCCGGGCAGGAACGCGTTGGTGAACAGGGACGCATAGTCGGGTGGCGACGTCAACTGGCGGCCGTTGGCGTCAGCCAGGAGGCCCTGCCGGTAGAGGAACCCGGAGTAGCCCGTCCACTGCTCGAGCGTCTGCGGCCCCACGACCCCGGCCGAATTCACGTACAACCCGCTCTCGGCGAGGTAGGCCGCGCTCTCCTGGGGCAACTTCAGGTTCGCCTCGAAGATGCCGGGATTCTGCGAGACCAGGATCGCTGCAGCGTCCGCCGGTTGCGACGCCGCGAACTCGAAGCCCCTCACCGTGGCGCCGACAAACCGGCGCGCAAGGTCCGCGTGGCCCGCAAGCCAGTCGGTGTTGCAGGCGAGGACCACCTGGTAGAAGTCCGGGAAGCCGTAATCCGTGGGCCTGAAGTAGCGCAGGGAGACGCCGCGCTCCATCGCTTCGACTCCCTCCCACGCGGTGAAGACGATCGTGAAGTCCACCTGGCCGTCATACATGGCCTGGTATGCGCTGGCATTCAACGTTGCGCTCTTGAAGACACCCTTGCCGCCGTCGTGCTTGATGACGACCTTGATCGTTGGGACATCGGCGGGATAGCCGAAGCCACCGTACGTCCGGCCGTCGAGATCGCGCGGCCGCTTGATGGGTCCGTCGGCGAGGACCGCGATCGCACTGGCGCTGTGCTGGAGGATCGCCATGACGGACCTGATCGGCGCGCCGGCCGCGGCGGCGAAGGTGAGGCTGTCCTGGAAGCTGATCCCGCAGTCGGCCTGTCCGGCCGTGAGCAGAGTCTCCGGCGCGGTGTCCGTGTACGGGATCACCTTGAGGCCCACCGACGACGATGCGTACCAGCCCTTCTCCTGCGCGACGAAGAAGCCCGTGTGGTTCGTGTTCGGCGTCCAGTCGAGCGCCAATCGCACGATCTCCACGGGCGGCCTTGTGCCCGGGGGAACCGCGGAGGGCAAGGGGCCGGCAGTCGACGACGGCGACGCAGGCGACGTGGACGCATAGGCCGAAGCCGAAGAAGGCGGCGTGGGCGCGGGCAACTGGCTCCGAGGGGCGGTCGTGGACGCCGGTGGTGTCCCCGATCCGGTCGTAGAACCCCCGCAGGCAGCCGCGACCAGGCCCATGGCCACCATTGCCGCGATTGAGAGGAGGACCCGCTGCCGCCCGTGTCGCCGGAGAACCAGTTCCTGCATCACCGTGAACACCCGCTCTGCCGAAGTGCTGCAAAGGCCGTCCCGGGGACACGAGACGGCGTGCGAGCGGATGGGCCTGCTTCCTTCGCTGGTATGAGCCAGATCAGGTTCGGCGGGTCTGTGGCCAGTGCCACACTCTCAGCGCGCGAGCGCTCCCCGGAGGCGTTCTTCGGTTGTGGCACGAGTGTAGCAGCAGGGCATTCGACGGCCCCCGCGACCTGCCGCCGCGGCCCCCGGCCATTGGCCGGCCGTTCTACCCGGCGATACGCACGATCCACCGGCCCCGGGCTTGTCCGGCGAGGATCGCGTCCAGGGCGGGCTCGAGCGCGTCGAGCGTGACCTCGGTGATCGCGTCATCCAGCCCGGTCGGGCGCAGATCGTGCGCCAGGCGCGTCCAGATCTCGCGGCGACGGCCGATCTCGAGGTTGGCCGAATCGATCCCGATGAGGCTGACGCCGCGCAGGATGAACGGGAACACCGTCGTCGCAAGTTCGGCGCCGCTGGTGTTTCCGGTGGCCGCGGCCATGCCCCCGTGCCGGAGCGTTCGCAGGACATAGGGCAGGCTGGCGGCCCCCACCGAGTCGATCGCCGCGGCCCAGCGTTCCCGGTCAAGGGGTCGGCCGGCTCCCGTTTCGTAGATCGTGCGGTCCAGGACGCCGGCGGCACCGAGCTTCACGAGGCGATCGGTCTCGTCTGGTTTGCCGGTGACGGCCCACACTTCGAACCCACCGTGGGCCAGCATCGCGACGGCCATCCGCCCCACGCCGCCACTGGCGCCTGTCACGAGGACCGGCCCGTCGTCCGTCGTGAGGCCCCGCGCCTGCAACGCGACGACGCTCATGGCGGCGGTGAATCCGGCCGTGCCGATCGTCATCGCCTCACGCGTCGTCAAGCCGTCCGGAAGCGGCACGACCCATCCGGCCGGTACCTGCTGGTACTCCGCGTAGCCACCGTGACGCGCCACGCCCAGGTCGTAGCCGTGAGCGATGACGCGCGAACCCACCGGCGTCCAGGGATCCGCTGATGCCACCACCGTGCCGGCAAGGTCGATGCCCGGGATGAGCGGCGAGATCCGGGCAACCTTGCCGTCCGGGACGGTCGCCAGGGCGTCCTTGTAGTTGACGCCGGACCATTCCACCCGGATCGACACGTCACCCGGCGGCAGATCGGCAGCCCGGAACTCCCGGACCGCCCGGTTCAGTCCGGCGCCGCCCTGCGTCCGCTCAACGACGAAGGCGCGGAAGGTCTGTGGCAGTCCGTTCACGCCGTTCCTCAATGCTTCAATCCAGTCGGGCCGGCGCCCGCAGGCTCCATATTGACGCCGACGGCGCGCAAGAGCATCGTCAGGGCCATGGAAGGCTACGGACCCAACGATACGGATGTGCTGGGCTTCCTCGCCAAGGTTTCCCGGCTGACCGTGGAGCAGGCGCGCGAACTGGTTCGCCTGCGAGCCCAGCAGGATCCGGGCGCGCTTGAGCGAGCCGGCTGGGCGGCCGAGAGGGCCGCCTTGATGTCGAGCCGAACGGACGCGCTGGAGGGCGCCCGAGATGCGATCCGTGCCTGGCGGCGCTTCCGCACCGGGACGCCCTGGTTCGGGCGCGCCATCCGGGTGTACTGGCGGCGACCGCCGAAAGGACACTACGAGGCGATGGCAGACGCGTTGCCGGGGCTCCTCGACGCGATCAGCGCGATCGTGGTCCGCGACATCCTGGACCCTGGGGCCTTCGCCGTGCTTCACGACCCGTGGCTGGGCGCGCAGACGATCCCGGCATCGCCACGCGGGTGACAACCCGCAGTCTGTGGTGCGCGGCCCCGCCGGTCGTCTTGCGGCCGGTCCGTGGTGCGGCCGGTCCGTGGTGCGTCCGGTCCGTGGTGCGGCCGGCTTTTCGTCACCTATGCCCCGGGCGACTGCTGACCGCCCCAGTCGACCGATCCGGGCATCACCCACCCACGCTGCGACTGGTAGCCGCCCGAACTGCCTTCGCGCCGCTCATCGGAGTCGAGCGCCGTGCGTGAACAGGGCGTGGGGTGCCGCTCCAAGCTGCGAACTGGCACCTATCAGTCGCTCCACGACTTGGTGACGCCATCAAGTCAGCCAAGTCAGCGATGACAGAGTCGCTGCCCCTTGGCTCTCACGGAAATCAGCGGCCGTCCATAGTCGTCACCTTGGGACTTGCAAGTCGCCCGCTCTTCCGTCAAACTGCCGCACGTCGTGAACCACACTTGCGTTTCCTGGTCGATGTGTATGCGCTGGCGGCCCCGCCGTTCGGAGGATGGGGTCTGAGGCGCCACACCTGAGACGCAGGTGCCGGGGCCACAGACCAGTCCCGGGGGCCGCAGTTCCAACAGAGGAACTGCGGTCTTTTGTTTCTCCGACAAGCGACGGGTAACCGCCGAAACCGACAACGGCCCAGCCGGGGGGCCGGCGCCCGACAGCGGCGCCAGGGACGCTCGTTCCGGTTCCATCTCGCGACTTCGGCCCACGAAGGTCGCGCTCCAGGCGGCCCAGGCCGCGCCAATCGGCTTCGGCCGCATCGTCAAACGGAGGACAACATGTCGCACCACGAGAGCAACGGTCACAAGTCGGAGCCGGCGGCTCCCCACGCGGAGACCCTGGCGCTCCACGCGGGCCAGCGGGTGGACCCGGCAACCAACGCCCGCGCAGTCCCGATCTACGCCACGACCAGCTACGTCTTCAACGATGCAGCGCACGCGGCCCGACTGTTCGGCCTGCAGGAATTCGGGAACATCTACACGCGGATCATGAATCCCACGACGGGCGTCTTCGAGGAGCGGATTGCCGCGATCGAAGGCGGCGTGGGCGCCCTGGGTGTCGCCAGCGGCCAGGCCGCCGAGACCCTCACGATCCTCAACCTTGCCGGCGCGGGCGACAACATCGTCGCATCGTCCAGCCTCTACGGCGGCACGTACAACCTGTTCGCGTACACGCTCCCCAAGATCGGGATCACCACCCGGTTCGTGGATGGCTCCAACCCGGCCAGCTTCGGGGCCGCCATCGACGCACGCACGAAGGCCGTGTTCATCGAGACCATCGGCAACCCGCGCCTCG
>JANPDJ010000081.1:0-11742 GCA_031431395.1 Chloroflexota bacterium
GCCGCGGCCCCCGAACCCCGCTCTGCAACCCCACTCGATCGTCAAGCGAGGCAGGATCCCCGTGCTGAAGGTCACCCGCGTACTGCAACATCGCTCCCTGCTGCTGCCCTTGGGAGCGGTAGTGGTCGTCCTGCTGAGCTACGCACTGCTCGCCGTCGGCGGCGCCAACGGCCGTCCGAACCGGCCCACCTCTGCGGCCGTCCAGGACCCGGTGACCCAGGCGGAACCCCCGGCCGTCGGGACGGCGATCGGGGCCGCGGATCCCGCCGACACGGACCGCCGCATTGCGTTCTGGCAGCAGCGGATCTCCGCGACTCCGAACAGCGACGCGCAATTCGTCTATCTCGCCGAGCTGTACGCGCAGAAGGGCCGGGAAACAGGCGACGTCGCCAATTACGCGCTCGCCGAGCAGGCCTTTCGCAGGGCGCTCCAACTCTTTCCTTCGAACAACGGGGCGCGCGCCGGACTCGCCCGGAACCTCGTCACCCTGCACCAGTGGAAGGCCGCAATCGCCGAGGGAACGGCCGTCCTGCGGACGGATCTGCGGGCCCTGGGAGCCGTCGCGGTGGTGGGCGACGCGAGCCTGGAAATCGGGGATCTCGACACGGCACAGGCCGCCTTCGACACGCTGCGCGAGAAGCTGGACGGCCCCGCCGTCACGATCCGCCTCGCGCGCCTCGCATTTCTGCGCGGCGATACCGACGCCGCGATTCGCCTCGCGGATGCCGCCGCGACCGAAGCCGCTTCCCTGAACGCCTCCGCCGAGGAGCAGGCCTTCGACCTGTATGTCTCGGGCGAGTACCGCTGGCACAAGGGGGATATCGCCGGCGCGGATGCCCGATACCAGGCGTCGCTCGCGATCTTCCCGAACTACTACCTCGCCCTCGCCGGCCGCGGACGCACAGCGTTTGCCCGGGGCGACACCGACCAGGCCATCGCGCTGTACCGCTCCGTGGTGGCGATCATCCCCAAGCCGGAGCTGCTGGCCTACCTGGGCGACCTGTATGCCTTGAAGGGCAACGCGGCCGGCGCCGAGGAGCAGTACCGGACCGTGGACTTCATCGGCCGGCTCGGCGACACCCAGACCCGCGTCTACAACCGCGAACTGGCGCTGTTCGATGCGACGCATGCCCGCGACGTTGCGGCCGCGGTGATCCTGGCCCAGGCTGAGCTGGTGGACCGGAAGGACATCTACGGCTTCGACGCGCTGGCCTGGACCCTCTTCAAGGCCGGACGGGCCACGGAGGCACTGGCACCCGCGCGGGCTGCCCTGGCCCTCGGGACCCAGGATGCGCGCCTGTTCTATCACGCGGGCATGATCGAACGGGCGGCCGGCGACCCCGCCGAGGGACGGGTCCTCCTCACCCGCGCGCTGGCCCTCAACCCGGCCTTCGATCCGCTGGGCGCGGCCGATGCCCAGGCCGCGCTGGGCCGCCCCTGAGCGTCCGCCTCGGCCAACCGCCGCGGGCCGCTCAGCGACCGGCGCGGGCCTGGTCCGGGTAGAGCCGCACGCGCCGGTAGGGCTCCCGACCGCGCGATCTCGACACCACGTTCGCACGCTCCGCCATCTGGTGCTGGAGCCGCCTGACGAACGCGTTCTGCGGCGAGAGCTCCACCGCCTCCGAGCGGGCGAGGACGAGATCGATCGCGTCCTCCGTCTCGCGGAGGGCAGCCTCGCGAGGGTCGATCTCCAGCGCGAAGATCGAGGTCAGGCTCGACTGGATCTGGAGCATGGTGTTGCTCTTGAGGACATAGATGGGCAGGGCCCGCTCCTCGGCCTCGCGCAATGTCGGGGTCTTCTGCCGGTACTCGCTCTTCAGCGTCATCACCACGGCGGCGTCATCGACGTCGTGCGCGATCACGACGGGCAGCTGCAGTTCGCGGACAGCCTGCTCCAGGCGCTTCCGGCTGATGCCGTGCGGCAGAACCCGGATCGTCGGCAGGATCCCGGCGCCCTCGACGCGCAGGATCGGTTCGTGCTGGCCTGGCGCCGTTTCGTCGTCGTCCTCGTCCGGCCCCAGGTCGGCGAATGACGCGGGCAGCGCGGCATTGACGGGGCTCGTGCCTTCGTCGGCCTTCAGAGCGGTCAAGGCCCGGGCGGCCTGATCGCGCCACGCGCGCTGACGCTCCACTTCGCGTGCTTCGCGAGCCCGCGGTTCCGGCACCGGTGGCACCGCGCCGCGCTCCAGCGGACCTCGGTCCGCGATCTCACCCAGCAGGAACGGCCGGTCGGCGGTGGCCGCGGTCGCGCGCGGTCCGCCCGGACGCGAGGCACTTCCACCCGGGGCGCCTGCCGGTCCGGCCGGGCCGCCATCCGGATTCACCCCGGGTACCACGGCGAAGCGCTCACCCGGCATCACGCGCGAATCGTCATAGAAGCCGCGCGGACCACCCCCGGGTTCAACGCCGCCCCGAATGCCCGTGTCACGCCCGCCGTCGCGGGCGTACCCCTCGCGCACGTCGCGGCCCTCGCGTCCGGACCCGCCGCGCGCCTGGCGCCAACCGCCGGTGGCACCGGGCCGGTAGCCCGGCCGGAAGCCCGGCCGCTCCGTCTCCCGGTAGCCCCCTCGGTATGCCGAGTCGCCACGCCAGCCGGCTTCCGTGCGCCAGCCCTGGCCGCTCCCGACGAGCCCCGCGAAGCGCTCCGTCCCCAACTGTTCGCGGGGCGAAGGGCGCGGCCGCGACTGGGAGCGGTGCACGCCCTCTTCGTCACGCCAGCGGAGTTCAGGTGCCACGGCGTCGCCGCGGAGCATCGCATCGACCGTCTCAGCCACATCGGCGTGGGCCATCACGCGCTCGCGGTCCACGATCTCGATGATCACATCGAATGTGGGCGGCGCCTTGCGCTCCAGCACGCTCTTCTGCGTGCGACGCCGCCGCGCCTCCTCGTCGCCCAGGGTGACGCTCTGGATGCCGCCGATGAGGTCCGACAGCGTCGGGTTGAGCATCAGGTTGTCCAGGTTGTTGCCGTGCGCCGTGCCGATGAGCTGAACACCACGTTCGGCGATGGTTCGTGCCGCGACGGCCTCGAGTTCCGTGCCGATCTCGTCGATGACGATGACCTGGGGCATGTGGTTCTCGACTGCCTCGATCATGACTTCGTGCTGCAAGGCGGGCGTGCGGACCTGCATCCGGCGGGCCTTGCCGATGGCCGGATGGGGGATGTCGCCGTCGCCGGCGATCTCGTTGGAGGTGTCGACCACCACGACCCGCTTGCCGAGATCGTCGGCGAGCACGCGCGCGGCCTCTCGCAGCATCGTGGTCTTTCCGATGCCGGGCCGGCCCATGATCAGGATGGACTTCCCGCTCTCGACGAAGTCGCCGATGATCTCGATCGTCCCGTACACGGCGCGGCCGATGCGGCAGGTCAGGCCGACGATCTTGCCGCTCCGATTGCGGATGGCGCTGATGCGATGGAGCGTTCGCTCGATGCCGGCCCGGTTGTCGTCTCCGAACGTGCCGATGTGGTCTACGACGTACTGGAGGTCGGCCTCGGTGATCTCGCGTTCGAGGAGTCCCTCCTCGCTGTCGGGGAATCGCGCTTCGGGCCGGCGGCCCAGGTCCAGCACGACTTCGATCAGGTTCTCGGCGTGCTCGAGCCGGTGGACCGCGGCCACGATCTCCGGTGGGAGCGCCGCCAGCAGCGCACCCAGGTCGTCGATCAGTTCGCGCCGTCGCGGTTCGGGGGCCATCTGCCCTCCCTGCCCGTCGCTGCGGGCATCTCCACGTGGGGCATGGTCGTTGCCAGTCATCGGTTTGCGGATCTCAGCGCACGGCCGGCACCAGGGCCGGCTCTGCGACTCGGATCATCGTCTCCTTCATCAGCAGGGTAACGGTCGAGATGGCCTCAAAACCAACGGCCTCCAGTGCGTGATCGACGGGTGATTCGTACGTGCGCACGGCCGACATCACGCCGTGATCATGGCGGTGGCCGCCGCCGCGCGTCCGCGCCGCGATGACGCCCAGGCCGAAGCTGGCCAGCGGCTCGACGTCCACGCCGGGGCCGGCCAGCACTTTCAGGTAGTGCGGCTGCTCCTCCTTGGCCACCGCAACCTGGAGGAACGCGCGGAGCTGCGTCCCATCCCGGCCACCCCCCGGCGCCTCCTGCACGAACGCCTCGAGGTCCGCGAACCGGAGAATGGGTGTCAGCGAAGAACGCGGGATTCGCCATGCAGATCCCTGGCGCTCCCACTCGTTGAGGCGGTACGCCTCCAGCCGCTGGACGGGCTGCGGTGTCATCGACGCGTAGAGCCGGGCGAGCGCAAGGGCATCGATCGGCTGCGCGGGCCGGATCCCGCGGGCCTGCGCCTCCTCGTCACTGAGCGGATCCGGCAGGGGCGGATCCGCGGGCCGGAAGAGCAGTGTCTCGTCGCCGTACCGCGCGAATCCCACCTGCATGAACAGCTCCACGTTGCCGTCAGTGTCTGCGCAGGCGACGTGGAACCGCACCGCGCCCCGTCGAGGTGCGTCGCGCAGCAGGAGCTGGAGTAGGCGGAACCGGATGTCGCCGGCATCCTGGCCACCGATCGCGTCCAGTTCCACGATGCTCCATTCGTCACGGTGGGTCTCGCGTTCCACCCGCAACAGGCCCGCGAGGCGGCCGTCCTCTTCGTAGACGTACAGGAGATCGTGCGGGCGGAAGGCACCCAGGGGCAGCCGGAACAGGCTGAACATGCCGATGGGGGGGCCGTTGACTGGCAGCCCCAGCGAGCGCGTATTGGCCTGGTCGGTCTGGCAGAGGCGGGACAGCTCCCCGAGGGCCGCCAGGTCCGTGAGGCGCGCGACGCGGACCTTGCCCGGGCGGGCGCTCATGTTGTCCACGGGGAGCGTCGTGGGCGCGAGCAGGCAGCGCTCGTGCCCGGGCGGGCGCTCACGCGTCCTGCCGGGATCGGCGCGTGGGATGCGGCCGTCGGCCGGCACCCTCGCGCGGATCGTCGTACTCGGCGGCCATCGTGGCCACCAGGCGGTGGAAGCGGGTCTCGCCCGCCAGCTCTGGATGGAACGACGTTGCGATGATGTTGTGCTCGCGAACGGCCACGATCCGGCCATCCTCGAGGCGGGCCAGCACGTCCACGCCCGGGCCCGCACGCTCGATGACGGGCGCCCGGATGAACACCGCATGGACCAGCGTATCGCCCAGGACCGGGACGGACACCTCCGCCTCGAACGAATCGAGCTGCCGGCCGAATGCGTTGCGCTCCACCGTCACGTCCAGGAGTGGCAGCACGGGCTCCTCGCCACCGGCGATCTCGCGGCTGAGCACGATCATCCCGGCACACGTCCCGAACAGCGGTACTCCACGCTCCGCCATCCGCATGATGGGCTGGCGGAGATGCCACCGGTCGATCAGCTTGCGCATGGTGGTGCTCTCGCCGCCCGGGATGATCAGGCCGGAGATGCCCTCGAGATCCTCGGGCAGGCGCACGACAACGGCCTCAACGCCGATCGCGGCGAGGGTGTCCAGGTGTTCCTTGAACGCGCCCTGCAGGGCCAGTACGCCGATCTTCATCGATGCGCGAGGGGCCGCGGAGCCGTCGAACGGGCGAGACTTCCGTTCGGCATGGGGCAGCTGCGCCGCCGGCTCGACTCCTACCAGCCCCGAACCGCGAGGCGCTCCTGGGGCGGAATGGCTTCCATGGCGATGCCGCGCATGGGCGCCCCCAGGCCCTTGGAGACCTCGGCGATCTTGCGCGGGTTGTCGAAGAACGTGGTCGCCTGGACGATGGCGTCCGCCGTCCGCGCCGGGTCCGCGCTCTTGAAGATCCCGGAGCCCACGAACACGCCCTCTGCACCCAGCTGCATCGCAAGCGCTGCGTCCGCGGGGGTGGCGATGCCGCCGGCCACGAAGTTCACGACCGGCAGACGGCCTTCGCGGGCCACCTGGCGCACAAGCTCGAAGGGCGCCTGGAGTTCCTTGGCGGCGACGAACAGCTCGTCGTCGCGCAAGGACCCGAGGCGGCGAATCTCCGCGTTCACGGCCCGGATGTGGCGGACGGCCTCCACGATGTTGCCGGTCCCCGCTTCGCCCTTGGTCCGCATCATCGCGGCGCCTTCGCTGATGCGCCGCAGCGCCTCGCCCAGGTTCCGGGAACCACAGACGAACGGCACCTTGAAGGCGTGCTTGTCGATGTGGTTTTCCTCGTCCGCCGGGGTGAGGACCTCGGACTCGTCGATGTAGTCCACGCCCAGTGCTTCCAGCACCTGCGCCTCGACGAAGTGGCCGATGCGGGCCTTCGCCATGACCGGGATGGTGACCGCGGCCATGATCCCCTCGATCATCGTGGGATCGCTCATGCGCGCGACGCCACCATCCGCGCGGATATCGCTGGGCACGCGCTCAAGGGCCATCACGGCGACGGCCCCGGCGTCCTCGGCGATCTTCGCCTGGTCGGGCGTGACGACGTCCATGATGACGCCGCCTTTGAGCATCTGGGCGAGGCCCTTCTTGGTGGCCCAGGTGGAGGTTTCGACGGTCATGTGAGGTGTGTCCTCTGGTTCACACGGGGTCCGGGGCTGGGTCGGCGATTCGTCGTACCCGATTCAGGCGTTCCGGATCCCTCGCCTCGCGATTATCGCACGGGCTGTCCCGAATCCCCACCGGTTCCGTCGGCCGACTGTGCCCCGCCCGGTCCCCGTCGCCTGGCTGCCTATCGTCACCCGCGATGCACACCGCGAGTCGCGCCCGATCGGCCGTCAGCGATCGCCACGGGCCATCCACGCCGGTGCCGCGACCCCTGGACCGGCCCACGCGCCACTGATCCAGGGCCATCTGCTGCCACGCATCGCTACAGGGGCACTTGGCCCTACAGGCGATAGCTGACGGGTCGCGCCACTTGCCCTGCCCGCAGCCGCCTGCCGTTTCACGGCCAGGATCACTGGTGCCGGTATCTGACGCAACCCGAAGCGGCCGCAGGCGGCGCCGGCACTGGCCGCGGATGCGCCGGCGTCGGCCGCAATCTCGAGCAGCCCGGCGGGCCGCTCGGAGCGGGTGGCAAGGACCTGGCGGCCAATGCGCCGCCGGTTCGCAATGACGGCGGCACCAGACTCATACGGGGTGTGCGCCGGCCGCCGCTCGGTGGCGTCTGCCACGCCGGCGGCACCAGACTCATACGGGGTGTGCGCCGGCCGCCGCTCGGTGGCGTCTGCCACGCCGGCGGCACCAGATTCATACGGGGTGTGCATTCGGGGCGCAATCGCCGGTTCCGTGCACCCAGGAGCACACGGCACGTGCACGTGGGAATCTGCCGTGGGATCGTGACCACCCGGTGTGCATTTGAGGATGAAGCCCCGCGAACGGGCCGAAGAGTCGCGATCCGTGCCACGCGCCCGCGGGCCTGGGTGGTTCGTGGCCTCGGACGCTACCTCGACCCCTTGCGACCCCGCTTGTCGATTTCCTCGCGCAGGGCGCCCAGGACTTCCAGTTCCACGCGGTCCTTCGGTCGGCCGGCGGCACGTTTCATTGCCATGAGGTCGCTGAGCCCGGCGATGCAGACATCAACCCCGAACACCGGGTACCGCACCGCGTTGGTGATGAGCCCCTGGTAATCGAGCCCAGGGTCCGGCGACGCCAGAAGGTCGAAATCGCCGAAGCGCGTGGCGAGGGTGAAGAGGCTGGCCGCGCGCAACGTGCGCGCATCAAGCGGCGGCATCTGCGGCGAGTCGGCCGGCAGGCCGCGCCGGATAGCGGCCACATCCGACAGCACCTTTGCCAGGCGCTGCAGGTTGTCCGCGTCGCGGTCGAAGCAGATGTCGAGATCGCGAGTCAGTGACGGCGACCCATGCGCCTGGGCAGCAAGACCACCGATGACGACAAACCGCACGCCTTCCTCGACGAGGCGGCGAAGGATCTCTTGTGGTTCGAAGAGACGAAGCTCGCTCATTCGGCAACCCGTCGAAGGGGCGCCCGAACCACTAGGTTGCGGTCATCCCCGATGGCAGTCGCGAGGCGCTCGGCCGGAGTCAGATCCAGCAACTCCCGGATCTGCGTCCGGTCGATGCCGATGCCCAGCCGCGGCATCACCTCGAGGCCCATCTCGCACGCCTCTAGCAGCCGATCGAGCGTCTGGACGCGCGGATCCGATCGACCCGCCTCGATCCGGGAGATCGTCTCCTGCGGAATACCGGCCTTCGCGCTCAGCTGTCGCTGCGTGAGCCCCGCGCGACGCCGCGCGTAGCGCACCATCCGGCCGGCCATGGACATCGCGGAGCCTCCACTGCTGATGATGATCTTCTCGTCATCATACGGCAGTTGTGGTGGCGCCTTCCACTGCCGGTCGTCGGGCGCTCAGCCGTCCGGTCGATGGAGCGCGGCGACCAGGAGCCCCACGGCCGCGTGCGCCTCTACCGGATGACGCATCGGTCGCTCCAGGTGAACCTCGTAGCGGGTCCGCCGGCCCGCCCGCGTCCGGGCCAGGTAGCCCTCGCGTTCCAGGTCCGCCAGGATCCGCTGCGCCGCGCGCTCCGTGATTCCCACCGCATCGGCGATGTCCCGCACGCGCAGGCCCGGGTCGGCGTCGAGAACCACGAGCACGTGCGCGTGGTTCGACAGGAACGTCCAGTGCGACGGACGGAGAGCTGACATAAGACACACATTACATGAAAAACTTGACATGTATAGCCCGGTCCGCGACACTCTGCGCAGCCAATCGGAGGGGAGTACCCAGACCGATCGACGCGTCAACCCGGTCGCCCACCAGCGGCCCGCGTCGTCGCCGCGCCCAGGAAGTGCGCGGGGGGAGACCTCCGGCCATTGAGCCGGAGCGTGCACCGTGTCATCGGATCTGCTGGTCTGGGTGGTCCTCGGAGTGGTCATCCTCGGGATGCTGGTCCTTGACCTGTTCGTCTTCCACAGGAAGGCCCACGCGGTGTCGCTGCGCGAGGCGGCGTCATGGAGTGCGGTCTGGATCATGCTGGGGCTCGCCTTCGGCGCATTCGTCTGGCTCTGGCGCGGTCCGGACGCCGGCGGCCAGTACCTCGCCGGCTACCTGCTCGAGAAGAGCCTGTCGCTGGACAACGTCTTCGTCTTCGCGCTGGTCTTCTCCTGGTTCGCCGTGCCGGCCGCATACCAGCACCGCGTCCTGTTCTGGGGCGTTGTCGGCGCCCTCGTCTTTCGCGCGATCTTCATCGCCGCCGGCGCTGCGCTCCTCGATGCCGCGCACTGGGTCATCTACCTGTTCGGCATCCTGCTCGTCGTCACGGGCATCCGCATGGCGCGGGCAAGCGGCCACGCCGTGGACCCCGGTCGCAACGTCGTGCTGCGCCTCCTCCGCCGCATCATCCCGGTCTCGGACACGTACCACGGTCCTGCGTTCCTTGCCCGCGAGGGCGGCCGCCTTGTGGCCACCCCCCTCCTTGCCGTGCTCGTCGTCGTGGAAACCAGTGACATCTTCTTCGCGATCGACTCGATCCCGGCGGTATTCGCCGTGACAGAAGACCCGTTCCTCGTCTTCAGCTCGAACGCGTTCGCGATGCTGGGCCTGCGCGCGCTCTACTTCCTGCTGGCCGGGGTGATCGACCGGTTCGTGTACCTCAAGACAGGCCTCGCGGCGCTGCTGGTCGTGGCCGGGGCAAAGATCCTCCTGGCCGACGTGGTGAAGATCCCGGTCTGGGCAACCCTCGCGCTGATCATCGGCATCCTGGTCGTCTCGATCGGGGCGTCACTCCGGGCGACCCGGGGTCGCGCGGCGATGGCCCCGCTTGACACCGCGCATGCCGGCCCCGGTGGCCACCCCGGCGTCACCGGGCCGGAGGGCGGGCACTGACGGGCCTATGATCCGGCGGCATGGCCGTCCTGAAGAGCCTCCTTGATCCAGGGGCGGAGTGGAGCCGCTCCAACCGTGCCGCGATGGATACCCTCGTCGCGGACCTCCAGGCCCGCCAGGCTGCGGTCGCCGCACGCGGCGCAGGTGGCGACGAGCGTTCCATCGCGCGCCATCGCGAGCGTGGCAAGCTGCCGGTCCGCGAGCGGATCGATCGTCTCCTTGACCCGGGCACGGCATTCCTGGAGCTCAGTGCGCTCGCCGCGACAGGCCTGTACGGCGACGAGGCTCCCGCGGCCGGGATCGTGACCGGTCTCGGCCGGATCGAGGGCACCCTGTGCGTGATCGTCGCGAACGATGCGACCGTCAAAGGCGGCACCTACTACCCGATCACCGTGAAGAAGCACCTCCGCGCGCAGGAGATCGCGCTGGAGAACCGCCAGCCCTGCATCTACCTCGTGGATTCGGGCGGCGCGTTCCTGCCGCTGCAGGCGGACGTCTTCGCGGACCGCGAGCACTTCGGCAGGATCTTCTACAACCAGGCCCGACTGTCGGCCGAGCGAATCCCCCAGATCGCGCTGGTCATGGGCAGCAGCACGGCCGGCGGGGCCTACGTGCCGGCGATGAGCGATGAGACCGTGATCGTCAGGGGAACCGGCACGATCTTCCTGGGCGGTCCGCCGCTCGTGAAGGCCGCGACCGGCGAGGAGGTCACGGCCGAAGATCTTGGGGGCGCCGATGTGCACGCGCGGTTGAGTGGCGTCGCCGATCACCTGGCCACCGACGACGAGCACGCCCTGGCGCTGGGCCGATCCATCGTCGCGAACCTGAACCGGCGCCGGCCCGAACCCCCGTGGGACCGGCGCGCGCCGGAGGCCCCCGCCGTGGCACCGGAGGGTGACGCCACGACGGCCCATCTCTATGCGGCCGTTCCCGCAGACCTGCGGCGTCCGTTCCAGGTCCACGAGGTGATTGCCCGCCTCCTCGATGGCAGCCGCTTCCACGAGTTCAAGCCGCTCTACGGCGAGACCCTCGTAACGGGCTTCGGGCACCTCGACGGGTGGCCCGTGGGTGTTATCGCGAACAACGGCATTCTCTTCAGCCAGTCGGCGCTCAAGGGCACGCAGTTCATCGAGCTGGCCGCCCAGCGGAAGATCCCGCTCGTGTTCCTCCAGAACATCATGGGCTTCATGGTGGGCCGCGAGTACGAGGCAGGCGGGATCGCGAAGGACGGCGCGAAGATGGTGATGGCCGTCGCCTGCGCCGCGGTTCCCAAGTTCACCGTGATCATGGGAGGATCGTTCGGCGCCGGGAACTACGCGATGGCCGGACGGGCCTACGGACCGCGCTTCCTCTGGACCTGGCCCAACGCGCGAATCTCCGTGATGGGCGGCCGTCAGGCCGCTAGGGTGCTCTCCACGATCCGGGACGACCTCGCGGATGACGCAGCCCGCGATGCGTTCGAGGCGCCGATCCTCGAGTCCTACGAGCGCGAAGGCTCCCCGTATTTCGCGACGGCTCGCATCTGGGACGACGGGGTGATCGATCCGCTCGACACCCGGCGGCTCCTCGCCCTGGGCCTCGACGCGGCACTCCACGCGCCCATCCCGGAGACGCGCTTCGGCGTGTTCCGCATGTGAGAGCAGTGAGCCAGTGACCGCGACGTGACGACGCGCATCGCGTTTGCGACGTGTCGTGAGTACGCCGACCTCGACCCGGACGACCGGCTGCTGATCCCGCCGCTGGCACGGCTCGGCGTCATGGTCGAGCCGGCCGTGTGGAACGACCCGGCGGTGGACTGGGGACGCTTCGACGCCGTCGTCCTCCGGTCGACATGGGACTACCCGGAGGCATACCAGGCGTTCCTCGCCTGGGCAGCGTCCGTCCGGCGGCTCATCAACACGATTGACATCGTTCGCTGGACCACCGACAAGCGCTACCTCCAGGACCTGCAGACAGCGGGGATTCCCATCGTTCCCACCCG
>JANPDJ010000082.1:0-1613 GCA_031431395.1 Chloroflexota bacterium
TTTCCGGCAGTGCGGGATTCACGACCCGGCCGGTGATTCGCGGCTACCACGGGGTGGTGGCCGCCGGTCACTACGTGGCAGCCGAGATCGGGATGCGCGTCCTGGAGGCGGGCGGCAACGCGTTCGACGCCGGCGTCGCGTCGGTCTTCGCGCTCACGCTGCTCAAGCCGCAGAGCGCCGGCATCGGCGGCGAGTGCCCGATGCTCATCTACCACCACTCGCCCGATGCGTCGCTGCCGAACCCGGTCGCGATCAGCGGCCAGGGCGTTGCGCCGCGGCGGGCCACCATCGACTGGTTCCGAAGGAACGGCATCGACCAGATCCCCGGCGACGGCCTGCTCGCGACGACGGTGCCGGCAACCTTCGACGCGTGCGTGGCCGTGCTCCAGCGCTTCGGGCGCCTGGGACTGCGCGAGACGATGGGGCCGGTGGTGGACCTCGCCGCCGAAGGGTTCGCCATGTACCCGTCGCTGCAGCAGGCCCTGCGCGCGCGGGCAGACCGCTACCGCGACGACTATCCCACCACGGGCGAGGTGTATCTCCATCGCGGCGATGTGCCGGCCCTCGGCTGGCGGCTTCGGAAGCCGGCCTGGGCCTCCACGTTCCGACAGATCGTGGACGAGGAGGTGCGGGCCCTTGGCCACGGCGCGGACCGCGTGACGGCGCTCCAGGCGGCCCGCGATGCCTTCTACCGCGGGTTCGTGGCAGACGAGATCGCGCGGTTCGCTGCGACGACCGAAGTCCCCGACGCGACTGGTCGCTCCTGGACGGGCCTGATCGATGCGGCCGACCTCGCCGCGTACGCGACCCGGTTCGAATGGCCGACCAGGGTCCGCTACCGCGGCGTGGACGTCCACAAGTGCGGGCCGTGGACGCAGGGTCCCGTCTTCCTCCAGCAGTTGACGCTGCTCGAGGGGTTCGACCTGGCGGCCATGGGCCACAACTCGGCGCAGTATCTCCACACGCTCGTGGAGGCGGCCAAGCTTGCGTTCGCCGACCGCGAGCGCTGGTACGGCGATCCGCTGTTCTCGGACGTGCCGATGGAGCGGCTGCTCTCCCACGAATACGCCGCGGAACGGCGGCCGCTGATCGACGCTGCGGTGGCCTCGGCCGAGTTCCGGCCAGGCGACTCGGCGGCCGTAAGACCCCGACTCGTTCCGCCCGATCCCCGGGCCGGCAACGGCGACACCACGCACGTTGACGTGGCCGACGAGGATGGCAACCTGTTCGCGGCCACTCCCAGCGGCGGCTGGCTTGAATCGTCGCCCCTCATTCCGGCCCTTGGGTTCCCCCTGGGCTCGCGCCTGCAGATGTTCAACCTTGACCCCGGGCATCCGAACGTACTCGCGCCCGGCAAGCGGCCGCGCACCACGCTCACGCCCTCGATGGCAACACGGGACGGCGCGCCGTGGATGGCGTTCGGCACCCCCGGCGGCGATCAGCAGGACCAGTGGGCGCTCCAGTTCCTCCTGAATGTCGTGGATTTCGGGATGGACCTGCAGGCGGCCATCGACGCGCCCGTCGTCCACACGTCCCACTTCCCCGCATCCTTCTCCCCGCACGAGACGTTCCCGCGACGCGTGGTCGCGGAGGGGCGGATCGCGCCGGATGTC
>JANPDJ010000083.1:0-1979 GCA_031431395.1 Chloroflexota bacterium
GGGGAGCGTCGGCGGGGCCCGGTGTGCGCGCCCAACGCCATAGGGCACCCCGGGGCCACTATCGGGTCGGGTGGCGTATTTGCCACCCTCGAGTTCCGCGCGCCCCGTCGGCCGACGTGGGCGCCCGCGGGCGGAGTCAGCGAGATCGCGGGGCGGGATCTCCGCGCGCACGCCCTCGCGATCGTGGCCGCGGGCACGCCGGAGCCCTGGGGCGCCCGTGGTCGAAGGCGGGCAAGGCACCGAGCCCCCCGATGGAGGCCGGGCGCCCCCGGCGTAGCCCTACGATCGTGGTTCGTCCGGCTCGTCCGTCGGCCACGGCATCCCGGGGTGGCCCTCGACCTCCGGCTCCTCGGGGCGTCGCCACGACGCGGCGATCGCGACGGCCAGGATCGATATCACGATCACCAGCGAGAGGATCGGGTCGATCTTGATCCCGAGGTTCACCACGGTCAGCTTCACGCCGACGAAGACGAGAATGACGGCAAGGCCCAGCTTCAGGTAGCGGAACCGGTTCTTCAGATCTGCAAGGAGGAAGTAGAGGGCCCGCAGGCCGAGGATCGCGAACGCGTTCGACGTGTAGACGATGAACGGGTCGGTCGTGATCGCGAAGATCGCCGGGATGGAGTCGACGGCGAAGATCAGGTCCGTGATCTCCACCGAGATCAGCACGAGCAGCAGGGGAGTTGCCACGCGCTTCGCGTTGACACGCGTGAAGAATTTCTGGCCGTCATAGGAGTCGGAGAAGGGGAGGTGGCTGCGAGCGAACCGGACGACGGGGTTCTGGCTGGGGTCCTTCTCCGGATTGCCGTGCGAGAGGGCCATCCGGATCCCGGTGAGGATGAGGAACGCGCCGAAGATATAGAGGACCCACTGGTAGGTCTCGATGAGCGCGGAACCGATCACGATCATCACGAAACGCATGGCCAGGGCCCCGACGACACCCCAGAACAGGACCCGGTGCTGATACTGCGCGGGCACGGCGAAGGCCCCGAAGATCAGGGCGAAGACGAAGACGTTATCGACCGAGAGGCTCTTCTCGATCAGGTAGCCGGTGAAGTACTCGATGCCCTTGGTCGGTCCGAGCCAGAACACGACGAAGACGCCGAAGCTGACGCCCAGCGCGACCCAGAAGGCGCTGAAGATCGCGGCCTCGCGGATGTGGACGACGTGCGCTTTCCGGTGGAACACGAAGAGGTCCAGGAAGAGCAGGAACGCGATGAACGCGAGGAAGATGATCCAGTAGATCGGCTCGATGGTCGGGGTCATGCGGGCAGCTCGCATCTCGCGGGTGGGGAGGCGGCGTGCCTCAAGGCGGCGGACACGGATCCCATCGCGTGACCGGGGCAGGCTACGGCGATGCTACCGGCTCCAATCATGCACGACGAGCCACCCCTCCGCCCGTCCCTGGTAGCTCAGCTGCTGAGTGGACATGCCAGACCGAGCGCGCCCGCATCCGCAAGCGAGCCCCCGGCCGCGCTGCGGACCGGCTCGAGGGGCACCGGCGGCTCCCGAGGCGTGGCGTTGACCATCAGGAAGCTGAGCAATCGCTGAGTTAGGGAGGGGCTATCCCTGTCGCCCCGACCAAACTGACCTTCTTGCACGCGGCGTCGTCGCTCAAGTCGACAAGGGCCTCGGCGATCGGACGCCGAGGTTCGGCTAAGTAGTCACACAACAGGCCTTTTGACTGGTATGATGACCACATGGACGTTGGCATTCGCGACCTCAAGGCACGCCTTTCAGAGCATTTGGACCGTGTGGCCCACGGTGAGGTGATCACGGTCACGAGCCGCGGCCGGCGCGTGGCGCAGATCGTGCCCGTTCTGGGACAGGACAGCCTGGATCGCGGCCTCGCCGAGGGCTGGGTCACGCGCCAGGTGGAGCGCCCACCTGAGCCGGTCCTGCGTCAGCGGCCACTTCCCGGAACACCGACAACGACCGAGCTGATTTCTCAGGACCGGGGGGCATGACCCTCTATGTTG
>JANPDJ010000084.1:0-4443 GCA_031431395.1 Chloroflexota bacterium
CGTGGGCGTCGCCGGTCGGGGAATCACTCGTCCTCCTCCAGGGTTGCGGCCGCCGCCGGCCGCCAGGACTGGGTCGGCCGCCTGATCTTCGTCGTTCTATGCATCGCCGGCGCTCAGGCCGCTTCGGAGACCGCGTGGACCTCGCCCCGCGCGGCCCTGAGGGTGGGGGAGAGCGCGAACGTGCCGGTCAGCAGGAGAAGCGAGGCGCCCATGAGCAGGATCGTCCTGTTGCCGCCGATCGCGTCGAGCAGGATGCCCGTGCACAGCATCCCGATGGGCTCCAGCCCCGTGGAGATCGTGCGGGCCGTGCTGCCCACGCGACCCATCAGCCTGTCGGGCGTGACCTGCGCGCGGTACGTGAGGTACGACACGATCGTGAAGCCACTGCCCAGGCCATCGATGAGCGCAGCGGCCAGCAGGACGACCAGCGGCAGGGAAGCCGGGATCCCCATGACGAGAACGGCGCCGGCCTGGACGAGGTAGCCCCCGAGGAACGGCGGCGCAAGGCGTCCGTGCGTGAAGCGGCCGCCGGCCAGGGCTCCCAGCAGCGTCCCGATCCCGAACGCCGAGAAGACGAATCCGACGTCCTGCGCCCCCATGCCGCGGTCCACCGTGATGGCGAACGCCAGCCCCGCGATCAGCCCGGTCTTGGCGATGTTGCCGCCGGTCCATGCGGCAATCGCGAGTCGCAGGGCCCTGTGCCGCACGATGAACGTCATCCCTTCGCTGATCGCGGCGAGCATGCCCAGGCGTTCGCCGGTCCGCTCGGCCTGGAACGGCCGCCGGATCAGCATCAGGCTGGCCGCCGAGAAGGCGAACGAGGCGGCGTCGATCGCGAGCGTTTGCGGCGCGCCGATGAGTCCGACGAGGATGCCGGCGACCGCCGGCCCGATGACGTAGGACAGGCTCACGATCCCTTCGACGGCCGACACCGCCCGCCCCAGGACCCGGCGGTCTACGAGGTTCGGGACCGCTCCGGACCAGCCCGACATGAACAGCACCCGGAAGATGTTGATCGGGAACGTCACGAGGAGGATCACGCCCATCGTGGGGATGTTGAGCAGGACCGAAAGCGGGATCAACGCCGTCAGCGCCGCGCGACCCGCGTCCGCGAGGAGCATCAGCCGTCGGCGGTCCACGCGGTCCGCGATAGCCCCGGCCGGCAGCCCGAACAGCAGGTCCGGCAGCGTGCTGAGCGCGCCCACGATGCCCATCGCCACGCCGGAGCCGGTCAACTGGAGGACCAGCAGCGGCAGTGCCGTGGTGCTCACCGCGTCGCCCACCGCCGAAACGCCCTGGCCCAGGAGGATCACGCGGAAGTCGCGGTTGCGCCTCAGGGGAATGGGCGGCCGGGGAGGAGGCCCGGCGGTGGCATCGTCCGCGGGATCCACCGGCGTGTCAGCATCGCCGGGCGCGGCAGCATCGCCCACCGCGGCGTTCTCCGGTCGTTGTCCGTCCTGGGGCTCCGCGATCTCGACCGGCACGTGGACCTCGCGCGGGGGAAGGCAGACGGCCAGTGTAGGGCGCGCCGCGAGTGGCTACCCTCACGGATGTGATCCCGGCGTGATCGCCGCCGCCCACAACGAGCCGCCAGACCGGTCCGCCAGGAGGAGCCCCGCGTGATCGAAGACAGGTCCACACGAAGCGCCGCGATGCGCCGCGGCGACGAGGCCGAATTGCAGCGCTGGCTGGAGCTGGCCCTCGCGTGGACGGATGAAGCGGACGCGGAGGCGATGCGCTATTTCCGTCGTGACCTGGAGATCACCACCAAGCCAGACCGCAGCCTCGTCACCCAGGCGGACCAGGCGATCGAGCGCCGGCTGCGCGAGCGCATCCTGGACGTCTTCCCCGGCCATGGCCTGGTGGGCGAGGAGTACGGCACCGAGGCAGGCGACGCCTCCGTCCGCTGGTACATCGACCCGATCGATGGGACCCACAACTTCGTGCGCGGCGTGCCGCTCTTCGGAACGCTGCTGGCGGTAGAGCGGGACGGCATCCGCCAGGTGGGCGTGATGTCCGCCCCGGCCATCCGGGAACGCTGGTTCGCCCGACGAGGAGGCGGGTCATGGGCGAAGGGTTCCTTCGACGCGGCACCCCGGCGCATTCGGGTATCGGCGGTCGCCTCCATCGACGATTCGCAGTTGCTCTACGGCTCGGGTGCTTCCATCGAGCGGAGCGGCAGGGCTCCGGGCTTCCGCGACCTCCGCCACGAGGTCTGGCGCGAACGCGGCTTCGGTGACTTCTGGGGCTATGCGCTGGTCGCGGAAGGCGCGGCCGAGGCGATGATCGAGATTGGCGTCAACCCATGGGATCTCGCCGCGCCGGAAGTGGTCGTGGAGGAGGCCGGTGGCATGCTGACGGACCTCGACGGCGTCGCCCGGATCGACAACCTGGAGGTCCTCGTCACGAACGGGGTGCTCCACGGCGAGGTGCTGGCCCGGCTGCGGCGCGAGGTGCCGGCCGACTCGTGAGCCTGGTTACCTCGTCGTGAGTGCGCCGCGGGCGGCCTGGGATCGCTGGTCGCCGGAGACGCGTCTCGGCGTACTTGCCGGCCTGGTCGCCGTTGCCTGGGCGTGGCTGGTCCTGGATCCGCTCGGGCCGGCGACGATCGACCCGGACGCGTCGAGTTCGGTGCTCTATTTCGAGCGGCTCGTTTCGGGCCGCCGGCTGGAGGCGTTCGTGCCGACCACGCCAAAGCCGCTGCTGACGCTCGTGTTTGGGGCCACGTGGGCGCTGCTCCACGATTGGCGGGCGCTCGTCTGGGAGACGATCCTGGCGTGGGGACTGGCCGTTGGGGCCATGGCGGCCCTTGCGGCGAGGCTCGGCCGCAGCGCCGCGACGACGAAGGCCGCCCCCGGGCCCGCGGCGGCCGGGTTCGCGGCTGCGGGGTTCGCGGCGGCAGCCCTGCTCGGTTCATCGGACATCCTTCTGGATGTCTCGCGGGCCAACTCCCTCGTCTGGGCCCTTGCGGGCTGGTCGGTCGCCGGGCTTGCGGCCACGGCGCGGCCCCTTCGTCCATGGCTCGCCGGCGGCGCGCTCCTGCTGGCCGGTCTCTGCCGGGTGGAAACGCTCGCTCTGACCGGTGTGGCCGTGGCAGTCGCGCTCGCGATGACGCGCGGGCGGCCTCACCGCGTCCCGGCAGTAGCCGTCGGGGCACTGCTGGCGGCCGCGGCCCTGCCCTTGGCGATGCTCCACGACGTGGTGCTCACGGGCGACCCCCTCTACTGGCTCAACGTTCCGACGCGCTACACGGAGGTCTTCAACCCGGGCCTCGCGGCGGTCGGACCGCTGACCTATGCCGGCACGCTGGCGGGCCGGTTCGCCCCCGAATGGTCGCTGCTGGCCCTCGCCAGCGTCGGGGTCGTCACGCTCGTCCGGGCGCGCGCCTGGGTTCCGCTCGCCGGGATCCTGGGGCTCGGCCTGGGGGTCGTTGCCCTGCTGTTCCGCCTCGCGATCGGCGGGATCTACATCTCCAACCGCTACTACGAACCAATCGAACTCGTGCTGATCCTGTCGGCTGCCGTGGGCGTCGCCCAGATCGCCGGGTCGCTGGTCACTCGATCGGCGGTCGCCCCGGGGATGCCCGGGCGGCATCTGCCGGTCGGTGCCGGGTCGGTCGGTGCCGGGTCGGTCGGTGCCGGGTCGGGCGGTGCCTTCGGCCCCGTTGGTCCATTCGGCCTCGTCGGTCCTTTCGGGTCGGGCGGTCCTTTCGGACTCGTCGGTCCTTTCGGCCTCGTCGTCACCACCGTGGCAGTGGCGGCCGGCATCCTGGCATCGTGGCCCGCGCTGCCGTGGGATCGCCGCGCAGCGACGGAACTGGCCGACGTTCGCCGTGCCAGCGCGCACCTGGCGATCGTGATGCCGGACCTCGAACGCCTCCTGGGGCCGACGCAGGTTGACCGGGACCCCGACCGCGCGACGCAGTTGCTCGTCCCCAGCCGCGACGTGGCTCGGGTCAGCGTTGAGACCGCCCAGCCGCTAGATCGCGTCCTCAACAGCTATGCCGTCCTGCTCAACGGCGGCTTTGAAGCGCTCCAGCCGGGCCAGGTGGTGTTCCACGACGCGGCCGCAGATCGGCCGGTCGCGCTCTACCGGCCGCTGGAGATCGACGATCAGGGCCCCGCGGGCGGCCGCATCCTCGTGCGACTGGATCCACGGATGCCCGGCATCTGGCTACTCTCCGTTCGCTGATGATCACCCGCATCTGGGCCGACGCGATCGACTTCTGGCTCGCGATTCAGCGTGCCTGGGCCCGCCTTGCGCCGCACGTCGCGCCCCTGGGGCCACCCACTCGGAACGCCTGGCGCGCATTGCCGGGCGACCTCGTCGCGCTGGCGATCATGCGGTTGTGCGGGGGGCTGGCGCCCACGCGGGAAATCCCACGCCCGAACGGCCCGCCTGCTCTCCTCGTGGAGGATCCCCGAACCGCCCGATACCTGGACC
>JANPDJ010000085.1:0-10704 GCA_031431395.1 Chloroflexota bacterium
CGGAAACGAAGCCCAAGTTCACAAGGCAAGCGTCGTTGGCCCGGTGCGACACCCCAGCTGGTCGGTTTCGCAACTCCTGCTTGTTTTTCGGGCCACTCGAAGCGCGATGGGGTGTGGTTGCGGCACTGTCGTGAACCTGCAATTCAGAACCACCGAGCCATCGAGCGATGGCCACCTCACTCAGCGTCTGACGGAGCCCCTCGGTGGATCCGGGCTTACACAGCGCTTACATTGCGGCCGTTCCGCGCCGATGACCGCCCGTATGCTCGGCGGGCATGAAGACGATCCTGGTGGTCGATGACGAACGGAATATCGTGGACCTCGTGCGCCTCTACCTGGAGAAGGACGGCTTCGCCGTGATCGCCGCCGGCGACGGCGAGGAGGCCCTGCTGCTCTACCGCCGTCACGATCCGGACCTCGTGATCCTGGACCTGATGCTGCCGCGGATCGACGGCCTGGAGGTCTGCCGGGAAATCCGCCGACGCGGCGACACGCCGGTGCTCATGCTGACGGCGCGCGGGGACGACATCGACGCCGTCGTCGGGCTCGAACTCGGCGCCGACGACTACGTCAGCAAGCCGTTCAACCCGCGCGCCCTGGTGGCACGCGTGCAGGCGATCCTGCGCCGCACCGATTCCACGAACCGGGGAGGCCGGCCCATCGACGTCGGCTCGCTGCGGATCGATCCCCGGCGGCGGGAGGCCACGGTCAACGACAGGCGCCTCGAGCTGCGCGCCCGGGAGTTCGACCTCCTGGTGGCCCTGGCCCGCGATCCGGGCGCGGTGCTCACCCGGGATGCGCTCCTGGAGGACGTGTGGGGCACGGACTTCCCGGGCGAGACCCGGACCGTGGACGTCCACGTCGCAGAGGTGCGCAAGAAGCTCGGCGAGGACGGGCCGGCGATCGAGACCCTCCGCGGGATCGGCTACCGACTCGTGCCGCCTCCGCGGGCGCCCGCCCCGCTCGCCGGCGCCACAACCGAGCCGGCCTGACGCCGCCGATGCCCCGGGCGCTGTCGTGGCGAATCGGCCTGTCGTTCGCCGTGCTCGCGATCGCCACGTGGGTTGCGATCGGAGGGGCGCTGTTCCTCGTGCTCCGCGGCCTCCATGCCGACGCAACAACCGCCAGGCTGAACGACGTGGCGACGCCGCTCGTCGCGCAGGCCCGGCAGCGGCTGCCGGCGGTGGGCGACGTCCGGGCCGTCCTTGTGGACCTGCGTGACCAGGTTGAGGCGCAGGGATACTCGGTCTACGTCGTCGCGGCGGACGGGCAGATCCTGACCGTGGAAGGCGACGCCGCGCCGCTCGACACGGTCCCCATTCCCGCCGGGGCCGTTCGTGGAGCCACCGTCGGCGGCGCGTTCCGAGCAGGCTCCCAGGGCTACGCGTGGGTGGCCATCGTCCTGCGCGGACCCCAGGCGCTGGGACCCCGCGCGCTCGTGGTCGCAGCCCCGGACCGATCCGCCGGGGACGCATTGCGGGACCTTGTTGCGGCGCTGCCGGCCGTCGTGATCGTCTCGCTGCTCGTGGGAGCACCCATCGCGTGGCTGATCTCGCGGTCCGTCACCGGGCCCCTGCGCCGCCTCTCGGCTGCGGCCGCCGCTCTACCGACCGGCACCGCCGCCCCAACACCCCTGCCGATCGACGGACCAACGGAGGTGCGCGACCTGACGAGCCAGTTCAACGCCATGGCCGGCGAACTCGCCCGCACGCGCCGCGAGGAGGCCGACCTGCTGGCGAACCTCCGGCACGACCTGCGCACCCCGGTGACGGTCATCGCCGGGTTTGCGGCCGCGCTGACCGACGGAACGGCGTCCGGGGATGACGTCGGTCGTGCGGCGCGAGCGATCGAAGAGGAAGCCGGCCGCCTCGAGGAGCTCGTCGGCCAGCTTGGCACCGTGGAGCAACTCGACTCGGGAGAGGCGGGGTTCCGGCCCGAGGCCATCGGGGCAACCGACCTGCTGGCGCAGACCGCCGAACGGTTCCGCTCTGGCGCCGCGGCGGCGGGGATCCAGATGACGGTGATCGCACCGGTGCCGGGGCTGTCCTTCACAGCCGACCGGCTGGCCGTGGACCGGATCCTCGGGAACCTCGTCGGCAACGCGATCGCGGCGTTCGGCGGCGATCCCTCAGGGCTCGTGGGCGGGCCGATTCGGGCGGCGCCCCATCACACCGAACGCCCGGCTACCACGGAAGCGTCTCGGGCGACACGCCACATCTGGCTCGCCGCCCGTCGGGTCAGCGGACCGCCCGCCGGTGACGGAGTCGCCCTCGAGGTGACCGACGACGGACCCGGAGTCCCACCTGGCACGACGGCGCGCGTCTTCGAGCGATTCTTCCGGGCCGATCCCGCTCGTGCTCGGGCCGGTGGCAGCTCCGGGCTGGGTCTGGCGATCGTTCGGGACCTGGCCCGCGCGCACGGTGGAGAGGCCTATGCCGAGAATGTCGCGCCGCACGGTGCCCGGGTCAGCGTTGTTCTGCCCCTCGTCCCGGGACCGGGAGACGCCGGCTGACCCTCGCCGGCTGGCGGCCGCGGTGGGTCATCCGGGCCGATGAGGGAGGCGGTCACACGTCGGTCGTGCGGCCGTCCCAGCTGGAGATCGGCGTCGCCGCCGCCATGCGACCGTCGCTGGAATCCGCCCGGTCGCGGCGCACCTGCGTGCCGATGGCGACACCAAGCGTGATCGCGACGACCAGTGCGAGCACGCCCAGGAGGCGTAGGGCCGCCACGCCGGGAGCCGCGACAAGGTCGCTGCCGGCGCGTCGCTGCCACAGGCTGCCCAGCGTCGGCACGCGGCCGGGAACGAGCAGGAAGCCCAGCCACAGGCCGGCGACGAGGCCGCCGATATGTGCGGCATTGTCGATGCCCACCCCCAGCCCTGCGATCCCGAACCCCAGGACCAGGTTGATCACGATCAGGCCGCCAATCTGGCCGATGAGCATCTGGCCGCGGCGATCGAGCACCGGGTGATGCGTCCGGGAGACCGCCAGGAGCACCCCGAAGAGCCCGAAGATGCCACCGGAGGCCCCGACTGACGGAGCGTCGCCACCCAGCACGAAGCTGCCCACGGACCCGGCGGCGGCCGACAGGAGATACAGCACCATGAACAGCCGAGGCCCGTAGAGCTGTTCGACGAGGGCGCCGGCGATGAACAGCGCGTACATGTTGAAGAACAGGTGCAGGTAGTCGCCGTGGAGCAGCGTCACCGACCAGAGGCGCCAGTATTCCCCCTGCGCGAGACGGACCTTGTCCAGCGCGAGCAGATCGAACCACTCCGACCGTGGCGCAAACGCGGCAACGGAGACGACCACCGTGAGCGCGATCAGCCCATAGGTCAGGTATGGCGGGGCCTGCCCGCCGCGGCTTCGCGCGAAGTACCGGCGCGCACCGCGCTGGTCGCCGGTCTCCTTGGCGAGCCAGCCCAGGCGGGAGGCAATCTCGGCCCGATCCTCAACGGGCGCACGTCGCTGCGCATCGAGGTAGGCGCGCTGCGCCCCGGGCAGGTCGCCCGCGCGGACCCGTGCCCCCGCGATCTCGCGCAGCGCGCGGTATGTCCAGGACGTCTCGGGCAGGGCCAGGACCTGCTCCCACGTCGCCACGGCTGCATCGTCCCGGTCGAGGCGGTACAGGGCCATCGCCAGCCCGAAGAGCGCCGCCGCGGTCTGCTCAGGCACGGGCGAGGCACCCACGACACGCTGGTAGGCACGTGCCGCCAGGGGGAACTCGGCCGAAGCGAGGAGCGCGTCCGCACGCGCGAGAATCCGTGCGGCCGAATCGCGATCGAGCGGTCCCTCGCGCTCGAGTTCGGTGTCCGCCACGCTGTCGCCGGCCATCACGGGACCGGGCCCGTCCGTTCGTCCATCGCCCGGACTCTACTAGACTTCCGATCGTGGCCACCCTCGCACCACCGGCCCCGGCACAGCCGTCGCCGCGCTACGCCCGGATCTGAGCGGATGTGCGGCCGTTTCGTCCAGGAGCGCTCGCTGGCCGAGTTGAGCGAGCTGTTCGAGGCCGAACAGCTGGGAGACGATCCGGGCCCGCGCTACAACGTCGCGCCGACGGACCCGGCGGCCGTAATCGTGGAGCGGCCGGACGGACGGCGCGGCGTGACGCTGTACCAGTGGGGCCTGGTGCCGCACTGGGCCACTTCGCCGGCCGCCGCTGCGCGCCACATCAACGCGCGCTCCGAGACAGTGGCGACTTCGCCCGCCTTCCGCGATGCGCTGCGGCGGCATCGCTGCATCGTCCCCGTCGATGGCTTCTTCGAATGGTCGCGGGAGGGCGGGGTTCGCCAGCCGCACCTGATCCGGCGTCACGACCGGCGACCACTTGCGCTGGCCGGCATCTGGTCCACGTGGCGGCCGAACCCGGAGGCCGAACCGCGGCGGACGTTCGCGATCCTCACCACGCGTGCGAACGACGCGGTGGCCTCGATCCACGATCGGATGCCGGTGGCGCTGCGACCGGAGGACTGGCGGCGCTGGCTGGACCCGCTTGCCGACGCCGGCGGCGAACTGCTCGCCCTCCTCGAACCACCCGCGCCGGAGCCCTACGAGACCTTCCCCGTGTCGAGGCTGGTCAACAACGTCCGAAACGACGGACCCGCGCTGCTGGAGCCTCTGGCCGCGCAGTCCTGACGATCGCCGGTTCCTGGCGATCGCCGCGGTCGTCCGCGTCGTCAGGGTCGTGTGCGTCGCCCGGGTGGTGCGCGTCGCCCGGGTCGGCCACGTCGCCCGGGTCGCCCGCGCCGCCCGGTCAGTCGTCCGCGGCCCGCTCCCATCGCGCGCCGCGCGCCGCCTCGGCGAACGCCTCGCGCGGCTCACGGCCGGCATCCAGCCCCGCGGCGTAGCGCCCGATCATCGCGCTGAACGCGGGTTCGGGGCGGGCGGGCGGCTGGAAGGCCGTGATCCTCACTCCGCCGTCTTCGGCCGCTGATCCATCTGCACCCTCGTGCGCCAGCGCATCGCCGCCGTCGAGCCGGATCACGTGTGCCCCGGCGAACCCCGCGGCGTCCAATACGGCCCCCAGGGTCGGCCGCTCCAGCCGCTCCGCCACCACCACAACGCGGAAGTCGGTGAGGTAGCGCAGGGCCAGGGCGACATCCGCCGTGTCCAGCGACAGCGCGGGAGGCAGTCGCTCCCCCCCGGCCTCCGGGTCGTCGTCTTCCGCGAGCACGGAATCTTCGAGGGCAGGCTCGTCGACCGGGCTCCCGGTGAACACGGGCGTTGCGTTGGCTGCATCGCGCAGTACGGCGGCGTGAGCGACGCCGGCCGCGGCCAGGATCGCGAGGATGGAGTCGCCCGCCTCGTCATCCCCCACCTTGCCGACGAGCTGCACGGCACCCCCAGCGTCCGCCGCTGTCATCGCGACCTGTCCGGCGAGGCCCGCCACCTCGGGCGCGGCAGACCCCGGACGGCGCCGCAGAACGGGACTCCCGATGACGACGATCACGCCGGCAAGGGTACGGGGGATGACCGGTCGGCGGATCGGCACGGGGCGCGGTGCGAGATGCCGGTTCGGCGGCCCTCTACGTTCCCGACGAAGCCGTTCGACGCGCCGCGGCATCGAGGGAGGCCGTCACTTCGTCGTCCGATGTCTGGCCGAAATCTGCATACCACTCCCCGATCGCGGACAACCATTCCGGCTGGTCCACAGCGACGACCTCGTCGGCAAACCTCGCGAGCTCCCGAACGCTCTCCGCTGGGGCTACCGGGACGGCGAGCACGATCCGGCTGGGATGCCGCCGGCGCAATGCCTCAATCGCCGCCCGCGCCGTATAGCCCGTGGCAAGGCCATCATCAACCAGGATCACGACGCGGCCGTCCACGGGGATCGGCAGCCGGTCGCCGCGGTACCGCTGCACCCGGCGTGCCAGCTCACGGCTCTCGCGCTCCATGACCGCCGCGAGGTCTTCCGCGCTGATTCCCGCCTCTGAGACGAGTTCGTGGTTCAGGACGCGGATGCCACTCTCGGCGATCGCGCCGAGCCCGAGTTCGGGGTGCCAGGGCACGCCGAGTTTCCGGACCACCAGGACGTCGAGCGGCGCGGCCAGCCGCTCCGCCACTTCGGCCGCCACCGGTACACCGCCACGTGGCAGCGCAACCACGACCGGCAGGGCCCGGGCGAAGCCACCGAGAAGGTCCGCCAGCCTGCGGCCAGCGTCGCGCCGGTCCGCGAACATGCCCATCTCCTCCAGCGTGATCACAAGTATCGGACGTCAGGCAGGCGTGGTCACGCGGCTCGCGTGGAGGTTCCGCAGGTCTCGGGCGCGGACGGCCACGACGCAGCAGATCAGGATCGTGATCAGCGCGCAGCCGGCAAGGGTGGCCTGAACGCCCAGCCGGTCCGCGATGGGGCCCACGATCACGTTGCCCAACGGCATGAACCCGGTGGACGAGAGGATGTAGAGCGACATGACGCGTCCGCGGAGGCGCGCGGGCACGAGCAGCTGCAGCAGTGTGTTCGTGGTCGCGTAGTAGGCAACCTGGAAACCGCCCAGCATCGCGAGTCCCACCAGCGACAGGGGCAGCCACGTGGACAGGCTGAAGATCAGCAGGCCGGTGGACGAGGCCATGAGAGCGACGATCAGAAGACGGCCGCTGCCGCCGCCGGGGCGCAGGACGGCCACGGTGAGCGCGCCCACGACCGCCCCGATGCCGACGGCGGAGGTCATGAGCCCAAGGCCCGGCGCGCCGATGACGAGAACGTCACGCGCGAAGATGGGCAGCAGGACCAGGTAGTTGAGGTTCAGGAGCGCGGGCACGATCGTGAGGAGCAGGAGGATCGGCACCGGGGGCGTGGACCGTGCGTATCGGAGGCCGTCGCCGATGTTCGTCCAGAGCGAGGCCTCCAGCCGGCCGACCACCAGGGTGCGGCGGAGCGGGAGCGTGGCGAGGACGAGGGCCACGATCACGAAGCTCAGCGAATTCGCCCAGAACGACATCGCGATGCCGCCGAGCGCGATTCCAAAACCCGCGAAGCTGGGGCCCACGATGCGCGAGAAGTTGAACTGCATGGAGTTGAGGGCGATCGCGTTGCCCAGCGATCGCTGCGGCACGAGCGTGGACACCAGCGACTGGTACGCCGGGGAGGACAGCGCGGACGTGCAGCCGACGAGGAACGCCAGGACGAGCACGTGCCAGAACTGGACCACGCCCAGGGCGGTGAGCAACGCCAGGATCGCCGTGAAGATCGCGGCCAGCGAGTGCATCGTCACGAGCAGCCTCCGCCGGTCCACGCGATCTGCGAGCACGCCCGCAAACAGGGAGAGGAGGAGTGTGGGCAGGTTCGCGGCCGCACTCGTGAGACCCAGCAGGCCGGCCGAATTGGTCAGGCCGAGGACCAGCCAGCCCTGCGCGGTGGTCTGCATCCATGAACCGATGTTGCTGAGGATGGCTCCGAAGAGAAACCGCCGGTAGGCCGGAGAGGCGAGCGCCGGAAGGCGCCGCCAGCGCCCGGGGTCTGCCGCGGGCTCCGCAGGTTCGGGGTCGCCGCTCGCGGCAGCGGCGTCAGGCGGGACGGCCGTCGCCCGGCTCCTCCGCGGCGTCCTCGGTGGGATCGTCGTCCACCGCCAGCACGATCTCGGGCTCCTGCGCGTCGATCGGGCCGATCTGCGTTTCCACCGCCGCCTCCGGAGCGATCGGCGCCGGGACGTCGTCGCGCTCCACCGTCAATGGCCCGAACCCCTCACGGTCCAGCTCGTCGCCGATCGTGTCTGCGTCGCCCACGAGGACAATGGCGAGCTGGTCCACGAGGATCCGCCGTTGGGCCGTGTCGCGCACGTCGTCCGGGGTGACGGCCTCGATTCGATCCCGGTACTGCGTCAATTCCTCGTCCGGCAGCTCGTGCAACGCGAGTCCCGCCAGGGCGCCCAGGACGGCGCCGGGGGTCTCGAACCGGATGGGGAACACGCCGATCAGGTAGTCCCGCGCGGCCCGCAACTCCCCGTCACTGACCCGTTCGTCGCGGATCCGCGCAAGCTCCGTGAGGATGTCGCGAATCGCGGGAGTGGTCACTTCGCTGTTCACCGCGGCACGGGCGGCGAATGGCCCGGCAGCGCGGCGCAGGTCCCAGCCCGCACTGGCGCCGTACGTGTAGCCCTTCTCCTCGCGCAGCTTCATGTTCAGGCGTGAGTTGAAGAGGCCGCCGAGAATCGCCCCGGTCACGGACAGGGCGTGGAAATCCGGGACTCGGCGGGGCACCCCCACGTGCCCGATCCGGACCTCCGTCTGGACGGATCCCGCTCGGTGGACCAGGCGCACGAAACGCGACGCAACCGCACCGTCCGCCCGGATCGGGGCCGTCGCCCGCGCGAACGGCGACGGTCGCCAATCGCCGAACAGGCGATCCACGAGCCCGAGGACATCGAGGCCGGTGAGGTCGCCAGTGACAAGGAACGTCGCGCGTCCGGGGTCGAGGCCGCGCCCGTAGGCGGTCTGCAGGATCTCCCGATCCAGCGTTGTCACCGTCTCGGGGGTGCCGCCGCCGGGGCGGTGATAGGGCGACGCGCCCGTGTAGATCGTCTCCGTGAACGCCTCTTCGGCCCTGCGGCGCGGGTCCGCGCGTGCCTGGAGGAGGTCGTTGAGGCGCTCGTCGCGCAGCCGCTCAACCTCGGACGCGGGGAACGTGGGCCGGTGGACCATCTCGGCCAGCAGCTCCAGCGCCGGCGCAAGTCGCGCGCCCGGCACATCGACGCCGGCAGAGGTCGCATCCCAGCTCGCTTCCGCATGCAGACCCGCACCCAGGCGCTCTGCGGCCTCCACCAGCTGGATCGCGTCGTAGCGCTCCGTTCCCTCGGACAGGGCGCGAGCGGCCAGGATCGTGGCGCCGGCCCATTCGGGCGGCTCGTCCACCGCGCCGTTGCGCATGAGCAAGGCGGCGCTGACCAGCGGTCGTCCGGCCAGGTGGGCCGTGATGACCGTGAGGCCGTTTGCCAGGCGGACCCGCTCGAATGCCGGGAACTCGTAGTTCCGCGGAACCCCGGGCGTAGGGCGCGTGTCGATCACGTGGCTGCCGGTCACGCCGCCACCTCGTCGCCCGCGGCGCCGGCATCGTCGCCTGCCTCGGACTCCTCGGCGCCGCCCGTACTGCCGGCGTTGGGAACGTACGTCAGAACGACACGATTCCGCGGCTGGAAGACCTGTGCGGCCACCTCGCGGATCTGTTCGGCGGTCACCGACAGGTAGCGGTCCAGCTGGCGGTTGATCAGGTCGGGATCCGCGAACAGCGTGGCGTACATCGCCAACCGGTCGGCGCGTTCCTCCACGCGCTGGAGCGAACCCAGCTCGTCGGTCTCGATGAGCGCCTTCGCCCGGGCCAGTTCGTCGTCGGACACAAGCTCGCGCGACAGCCGCTCCAGCTCTTCCTCGTACACGGCCTCGACCCGCTCCACGGGGATCCCGGGCCTGGCCGTGGCCCACCCAGCCGCGATGGATGCGCCGCCGACGAACCCCAGGACGAACGCCACGACGTCCTGCGCAATGCGCTCGTCACGCACCAGCCGGCGGTGAAGCCGCGAGCCCTTGCCGCCGGCGAGGATCTGCCCCGCAAGTTCGAGGGCGTCAAGCCGGATGTCACCGAACGCGGGCGCCCGGAAGCCGAAGTAGACGCGGGGCAGCGGCACACGGTCGGGCACCACCTCGCGGCGCTCCTCCCCAAGGATCGGCGGGAGTGACATGTCCGGCAGGGTCGGGATGTTCGGATTCGCGGGGATGCCCCCGAAATACCGGTCGGCCCAGGCCCGCGCCTGTGCCGTGTCGAAATCGCCGGCGATGGCGAGGACCGCGTTGTTCGGCGCGTACCACGTCCGGAAGAAGTCCTTGACGTCGTCCACCGATGCGGCGTCCAGGTCCGCCATGGACCCGATCGTGGAATGGTGGTACGGATGATCCGCCGGGAAGAGGTGCGCCTGGAGCTTCTCGTTCCACGAGCCGTACGGCCGGTTGTCGTACGACCAGCGCTTCTCGTTCTTGACGACCTCGCGCTGGTTGTCGAGGTTCTCCTGGCTGAGCGCGTCCAGGAGTGTCCCCATCCGGTCCGCCTCGAGCCACAGCGCCAGCTCCAGCTGGTGGCTGGGCACCGTCTCGAAGTAGTTCGTCCGGTCCAGCCAGGTAGTCCCGTTCATCGTTCCGCCGGCCGCCTGCACAAGCGCGATGTGCTCCGCCTTGCCGACGTTCCGCGAGCCCTGGAACATCACGTGCTCGAACAGGTGCGCGAACCCGGTCTTGCCGGCGACCTCGTTCCTGGAGCCGACGTTGTACCAGATGTTCACGCCCACGACGGGCGCGAGGTGGTCCTCCGCGAGGACGAGCCGAAGCCCATTGGCCAGGCGTTCCTCGGTGAACGGCACGCGGGACGTCATCAGGGGTGGATCTCCTCGGCGATGGGGGCTCGACCGGGATTGTAGCCGCGGGACCGCCTTCATCCGCGCGGGGCCGGGGTCATACACTCCCCGCCATGATCTCGAGCAGCCGGATCCGCCACCTGGGCCGCGGCGTCCCCGTGGCGCTCGTCGCACTTCTCGTGCTTCCTGCGACGGCGAACGCGCACGCGATGACGGGGCGATACGAGTCGCCGCTGCCCCTGGCCGCATACCTTGGCGGGGCGGCGCTGGCTGTTGCGCTCTCCTTCGCGATCGTGATCCTGCGCGCCGGACCGGCGACCGCCCCGGTACGGGGAGGCGGGGTTCGCTCGGGGGCCGGGCGC
>JANPDJ010000086.1:0-10007 GCA_031431395.1 Chloroflexota bacterium
TGCCGCTGGGTGCATCGATGCGGATGGAGGTGGGGGCGGTGGGCGGGCCGAGCGGGGCGCCCTCGCTCACGACCTTTGTGCCGTCGAAGCTGCACGGATCTGCCAGGCTGCCGCACGTCGGCGTGGGCAGAACCGGGAACAGGGCGCCGAGGTTGAACCCGGCACGCGTCGTCCCGTTGGGGTTGCGGACCGTGTCATCCGTGTCGTAGGCGATGCTGCCGCCGCTCGCAAAGTCCTGGGCGGCCGTCATCCCGGCCGGCAGGATCGTTCCCGTGTGGAAGCCCTTGATCGCAAAGCTCACCACGGCCCCCTGGGCCACGGTCAGGGTCCGCGGGAAGAAGTCGTTGTAGGCCCAGATATGGCCGGTCGGGACGGCCTCCGGCGCGTCCGCGCTGATCAGGTAGTGCTGCGGGACGCTGTCGTCGTACAGCTGACCGCGGACTTCGCCACCCGGATGCGCGGCTGTGTGCAGGTTGACGTACGCGCCACCGCTGCGGATCGCGTCGAGCGCCTGGGCGTAGGTCAGGCCGTTTGCGCCCGTGAAGTTCGCCGATGTCAGCGTGCCCTCCATGGGGCTGGGGCCGGCCATGAGCGGGATGAGGACGGGCCCGTTCGCGCCGATGGCGCCGACGTGGATATGGGCTCCGGTGACCGGGCCCGAGAGGCCGCTGTAGAAGACCTGGTAGAAGATGGATGCGCCCTCGCCCACGATGAGGACGCGCGCGCTGCCCGTGCCCTTCGTCGCGACCGGCCCCGTTTCATGGGAGCCAGAAAGCTTTGCGCTGAACTCACTTGGTCCGGCGCCACTCACCACCGCCGCCTGCGCCAGGCTTGCAATGGCAAGGGCAGCGACCGCCAGCATCGTCAAGATTCGCCTGCTCATGAATCCTCCTGTACCCGAACTGGGACGCGGCACAGGCCAGTCGCGACCGGACGGCACGGTGAGCACGGCGCCGGGTCGCGGCCTGGTCGGCCGAGCGCATATTGTCGTCCTTCGGGAGGCGCATGTGAAGGCGTTCAAGACAGCTGCGGAGCCGATGGGGCTACTGCGGGACCGTTCCGCGGGCGCCCTGAGGCGCGTCTCGACCTGATCGGCGAGAATCCGGGCCGTGGAGCCCCTCCCGCCGCCCGCCGCGCCCGCCCCGCCCGTCCGCCGCGGGTACGGCATCGGCGCGATCATCGCCGCGTCCATCCTGTCGGGCGTCCTCGCGTCCTTCGTGACGGTGGCGCTGGTGAACCCCTCCGCAAGCGCTCCGACCGCACGATCCACGACGGCGGTCTTCGCAGCAGCCTCGGGCACCGCGACCATCGCACCTTCTCCAACGGCGACGTCGACCGCTGTCGCGCCGTCGGGCTCGGCGCCGTCCGGAGCGGGCCCGGCGAATTCCTCCTCCGCTCCCGCGACGCCTGCCGGGTCGCCCCCTTTCTCTTCGCCGACGATCGTGCCCTCGCTCGTCACCGCCGGTTCGGACCCGAACGCCGTGATCGTGGCCGTAGCCGCCCGTGTCAGCCCCGCGGTCGTCACGATCACCAGCGACATCACCGCCGACCAGTTCGACCCGCTCTCCGTGCCATCCACCGGCGTGGGTTCGGGCTTCGTGTTCGATGCGAACGGGTGGATCCTCACGAACGACCACGTCGTGGAAGGCGCGACGACGCTCACCGTGTCCTTCAAGGGAGGACGCGAACTGAAGGCCCGAGTCGTTGCCATCGATGCGAACGCCGATCTCGCGGTGATCAAGGTCAACGCCACGGGCCTCGCGACCGTGGACATCGGGACGTCCGCCGGCCTGCAGGTCGGCCAGTTGCTGATCGCGATCGGCAGCCCGCTGGGGACGTTCAGCGATTCCGTCACGAGCGGCATCCTGTCCGCAACCGGACGGTCCATCACGGTGCGGGACGCCCAGACGCGTCAGCGCCGCCGGATGACCAACCTGCTTCAGACGGACGCGGCGATCAACCCCGGCAACAGCGGCGGTCCGCTCCTGGACGCCCACGGCCTGGTCATCGGGATCAATTCGGCCGTGGCCGCGTCGGCCGAGGGGATCGGGTTCGCGATCCCCATCGACGCGGCGAAGGCCATCATGGACAAGGCCCGAACGACCCCCTGAGGCCCCGCGAGCGGACGGAAACCTGTCCGCCTGTCCTCACCGGCAGGGCCAACCCGGGGGTTTCCGTCGAATATCGCCACAGGCGATCCAGGTCGCCGTTCAGCCGGCGCGCATCGCCACCGGCGATGACTGGCAGCGTTTCGGGCTGCACATGCTGGCGGTCATGCTCAACCGGGGCGGCTCCGTTTCCCCGTCGGCAGGCGAGGATCGCCCGTGCCGATATCTGACGGCGAAGTGAAGTTGGGCAGGCACGCACGACCCCGGCGAGGCGTGACCCCTTACAGGCTCGACCCCAGCCAGATCATCCAGGCGACGATGCCGGCCATCGGCACGAAGAAGGCGACCATGGCCGCCATGGGCGGCTCGGCCCGACCGGACAGAACGCCCGGCCGGCTGGCCATCCAACCCACGATGAGCCCGCCGGCTGCGATCGTGGCGATGCCCAGCCATCCCAGGTTCAGGGGCAGCACCCCGCCCGTCACGATGACGACGGATGTCACGCCGATCCACGCCAGGAACGCGAAGAACCCGAGAGTCACGATCGGCGCGATCCGCCGGAAGTCCACGATCTTCAGCGAGGAGCCGAGTTCGCCGAGGCCCACCGCGACCGCACCGGCCAGGCCGGCCACCGTCGCCGCCTGCATGAGCAGCCCGCCGTTCGGCAGCCGCCCCGCCGTCGTCACGATCGTCGGGATCGCGAGAACTCCGAACGCGACGAAACACCATTCGGCCAGCCGATCGAACCGTTCGTTCTTCGTCGCGAAGAACGCTGCCAGCAGAACGAGAGCCAGTGCGAACAGGACACCCGTCGCCCCCGCGATCCACCCCATCGTGTTCCTCCCTCCAGCCGATGCCCCAAACCGGTTGCACACAATGATGAATGCCGTGTCCAGCGCGACGTCCAATCTGGGACGGCTTCGACCGCGAACCGGAGTTGACACAACACCGACGTGAAGGGTGCCCACCGTGAAACTCACTGAAGATCTCGTCGATCTTCTCCGCAAGCCCAGCATCGGCTTTATCGCCACGACGATGGCCGATGGTTCGCCCCAGGTCACGGAAGTATGGGTGGACACGGACGGCGACCATGTCATCGTCAACAGCGTCCAGACCCACCTGAAGGTGAAGAACATCCAGCGTGACCCGCGCGTCGCCGTGGCGATCTCGGACGCCGCCGACCCCTCCAGCTACTACCAGGTGCGCGGCCGGGTGGTCGACATCACCACGAACGGCGGGGTGGAGCACATCGAGATGCTCTCGCAGAAATACCACGGCACGCCCTACCCATGGTACGGGGGCCGAGACCAGGTGCGCGTGATCCTGAGGATCAAGCCCGAGCGAGTCAGCAACATGCGCTAGGTTCCGGCCGGGCGCGTGGCGACCGGGCGATGCCCGTCGACCGTCGAGCTCTCAGGACGGCACCCAGCCCAGCACCCGACGGGCCTTCGCGTTCGAAACCAGATCGCCATCGTTGACGATGTTGTAGATGCCTGGTTCGCCGCGGTCCACAGCGAGCAACGCGGCTCGCGCCGCGGCATCGACATGGACCGCCGGTGGCTTGTTGGGTGCCTCGGCCCATGTGCCCGGGCCGTACAACCGGCCGTAGCGGAGGACGATGCCGCCGAACCCCCGGTCGGTCGTGACGAGCCGCTCGAGTTCGATGACGGCTCGACGCGTTGGATCGATCGCGGCAGGTTTGCTGGGCACGATCGACTGGGCCTCGGTGTGCGGTTCGAGCCCCGGCAGGTACAGCCAGGCAATGCTCTGCGCGATGACGCGTCGGACACCAGACGCCGCCGCCGCCCCGACGAGGTTGCGCGTACCGATCTCGCGGACGAGCGCATTCCGCGCCAATTGATCGTCGCCAAGGACCTCGCCCGGCCCCAGCGCGAGGTCGGTCACCTGGTGAATCACAACGTCCGGCTGGCTGTCGGCGAGGGCGGCGCTCAGCGCCCCGGCGTCGAGGATATCGACGATCACGGCTCGTGCTCCAGCCGTCGCAATCTGGGCAGCGTGGCCGGGTGATCGCGTCGTCCCGGTGATGTCGTGGCCGGCGGCAACGAGCATCGCGATCAGCGGACGGCCAACAACCCCGCCCGCGCCGGCCACGAGGATCCGCGTCGCTCTCGTCACGTCGGGATTGTGCCGGGCCGCGTTCGACGGGGTTGGGCACGCCCTCGGTGGCGCCAAGCTGTGCACCCGTCCGGTTCGGGTCACGTCAACCAGGGTCGCCCGAATGTCGTTTACGTCGGGATCACCTCACGTGCGGCCGGGGCCGCCCGGGACTGCCGGGCCTCGTACCCCTACTGCGCGCCGGCAACCGCCTGCGGCGTCCGTGCTCAAGCGACCCCGACTGGCACTTCCGCCTCGATCAGCTCCTTCATGTTTTCGTTGGAGTGGCGGATGTCTCGCTCGATGGATCGCTCGAAGAGGAACCGGTCGGCGAGGCCGCCCAGGAAGGCTGTGCCCATCTTGTAGTCCATCGTGAACGTGGACGCCGTCCCGCCGTCGGGTGTTGATTCGAGGACCGATGTGGATACGGCTTCCCCGGTGCCCGGCATGTGGAACTTCTGCTCGAGGAAGCGCGGCGCCTCGGACTTCGTGATCTTCGTCTCCGAATCGAACTTCCGCCCCAGGGCTCGCAGCGCCGAGACGTAGATGAAGCCGACCTCTCCCGGCACGCCGGTCACGTCCTTGATCTCGAGGACGTTGGACTGCCACTCGGGGAAGCGCTCGTAGTCGTTGATGAACTTCCACACCTGCTCGATCGGAGCGTTGATGTGGACCGTTTCGCGGATGTGGCCCATGCCGCACCTCCTGTGCATGGCTCGGGGACGACCGGCAAGCAGATTCGCCAACGCCATGAAGATTCGGGGGCCCGCGATCCCGGACGCGGGTCCTCGCCGGTCGCTCGCCGTATGACCCAGAGACTGAGGCCAGGGTCACGAGGTTCAAGGGCCGATGGTCACGGTGCACCGGGCCGAACAACCTGACGTAGCGGCGAAGCGCATTCGTCGTGACGGTTCGCCGGCGTGGATCGCCGGCACCGATATCTGACGAAACCCGGACCCGGGCGACGTGACGAGCCAAAATCCGCCCGAACTGACGACCGAACCGCTGCGCGATCGAGGGTATGATCGGGCGATGGACACGCCGCTCGATCTCCTCGAGGTCCTCCGTTCGGGGCTGCCGGGTGACGCGCCGCCGCGCCGCCACATCGTCATCGTGGGAGCCGGGATGGCCGGCCTCACGGCGGGGCTGCTGCTGAAAGAAGCGGGGCACAGGGTGACGCTGCTCGAAGCGCGAAACCGCTTCGGTGGCAGGGTTCATACCTACCGCGGGTTCGCCGGCCGGATGTACGGCGAGTTCGGCGCAATGCGTTTCCCGCGCCAGCACCTGCTGGGCCAGCACCTCATCCACGAGCGTTTCGGGCTCGCGACGACGGCATTCGGGATGGAGGACGCCGACACGATCATTCACATCCAGGGGCGCAGCGTCCGGCGGTCGGAGTACACGGCCGCCTCGTTCGACGTCGGCCTGCCGGAGCACGAACGCGGCCGCCTTCCGTCGGAGATCCTGCGCGACGCGATGCAGCCGCTCCTCGATCTCGTCGCCACGCCCCACGGCTGGGAGCAGGTCGTCGCCAGGTACGACGGCTATTCGCTCATCAGCTGGCTGACCGAACGCGGTGTGAGCGAGCAGGCGCTGTGGCTGCTGGGGCCGCTCCTCAACCTGGAGGGCCGATTCCATTTCTCGCTCGTCGAGTGGTTCACCCACTGGCACGACGACGTGTTCGGCGACCTCGAATTCATCGACGCGGGTTCGGACACCCTCCCGCAGGCCTTTGAGCCGGCGCTGCTCGACGACACGCGCCTCGGCGCCGAAGTTCAGGCGATCGCCCAGGACGATGCGGGCGTGACCGTCACGTACCGCGATTCGGTCGGCACGCGCCATTCCGTGACCGGCGACGAGTGCATCGTCACCGTGCCGTTCGTCCTCCTCCGCCATATGGAGATCAACGGGCTGGACCCCGAGAAGGCGTTCGCCATCCGCAACGTGTATTACGGGCGGGCGCACAAGATCTTCATGCAGTTCAGCAGGCGCTGGTGGCAGGAGGACGAGGCGATCAGCCAGGGCGTCACCGTCACCGACCTTGCCATTCGGAACGTCGTCTACACCCCGGCGGGCCAGGACCCGTCGAGCCGGAAGGGCGTGATCATCGCGTCGTACGCCTGGGAGCAGGACAGCATGGCCTACAGCATGCTGACCGAGGAACAACGGATCGCCCAGGCCCTCGAGGACCTGGTGAAAATCCACCCCCAGGCGGCATCGACGTTCGAGTTCGGGATCTCGTACGACTGGGCACTCGACCGGTACGCCGGCGGCATCGGCCCGCTCTTCCGGCCGCTCGAGATGACGGGACGGTTCTTCGACGATGTCGTGCGGCCCGTCGGGCGGGTCTGGTTCGCAAACGACGCGTGTGACCGACGCGGCAGGCGCTGGATCGAGGGCGCCCTGGTCGCCGGGGTCCGGAACGCGTGGGCCATCCACGCCGGCATGCGGAACGCCCTGCCAGCGATCATCGAGGGGTGAAGCGAGGGCGCCTGCTCGCCCGGGTCGGCCAGGCACTGGAAGCGGGATTGGACGGGGGCCGATGATCGAGCTCATCGAGAGTCATGTCGTCTACGAGAACCCGAAGCCGATGCTGCGCAGCCGGCACGGCTACTTCCCGGGCATGGTGCAACTGCCATCCGGAGAGCTTCTCGCCCTGTTCGTGATGGGCGAAGCGTTCGAATCGGTGGACCTCACGACGTACGTCACGCGCTCCGGCGACCTCGGCCGGACCTGGTCCCTGCAGGGCCCCCTGTTCGAACGGTCTCGGAGCATGCCGGCCACGAGCGACTTCCTCAAACCGCTGCTCCTGCGCGATGGGACGCTCGTCGCGCTGGGCTATCGCTTCGACCGGGACGATCCCGAACAGCCCATCGCCATCGCCGAAACGGACGGCGCCCTTCCGGGCGACGACGTCGTGTCGTTCTCGCACGACGAGGGGCGTACCTGGACCCAGCCTGCGGTGATCCCGCGGACCACCCCGGAGCTGGTGGAACTGCCGAGCCGGCCCATCCAGCTGCAATCCGGGGACATCGTGGCAACTGGTGGACTCTTCAAGATGCCCGATGGGACGAGCCCCAGCGGGCAGTTCGGCGTCCTGTTCCGGAGCACGGACCTCGGCTGGACGTGGGACGACCGTACTCGGTATTACGAGAGCGCCGGCAGGACCGTGGCCGCCTACGAATCCAACATCGCGGAGATGCAGGCCGGGCGACTGGTCGCCATCTGCTGGGCGTTCGACATCGCCTCCGGGGCATACCTCAACAACCAGGTGACCGTTTCCCACGACAACGGCCACACGTGGTCGGCGCCCATCGACACCGGCATCGCGGCGGAGTCCGCCAACCTGCTCTATCTCGGCGGAGAGCGGCTGCTGAGCATCCACAGCCACCGCGGTCGCGATGTCGGCCTGCACGTGCGGCTGGTGGATTTCACGGGCGACCGCTGGCGGACGATCGAGGAGAAGCTGATCTGGGGCGCTGGGCTGGGCCGCCAGACCAGGGACGGCCAGAGCTTCTTCGAGTTCGCGGGATCCATCCGCTTCGGCCAGGGTTCGCTGCTCCGGCTGGCAGATGGCGACATCCTGGCCACGCATTGGGCCGTGATCGACGGCCAGGGCAAGATCCTGACGCACGGGCTGCGCGTGGGATTCTGAACGCGGCCGGAACCCGAGCGGCGGAGTGCCCGTTCTCTCGGACGCTGTATCGCTTGACACTCTATCAATAGCTGATATAGTCACGGCCATGGAACTCGCCGACAGTCCACGCTCCACGCCACCGCTCTCGCGGACCGCGACGCACGTGCTGCTGGCAATCGGGCCGGAAGAACGGCACGGCTACGCGATCATGAGTGAGATCGCGCGCATGACCGAAGGGGCGGTCCACCTGGGCCCCGGGGGCATCTACACGACGATCAGGCGCCTGCTGGACGATGGGCTGATCGAGGAGAGCGACGGACGCCCCGATCCGGAACTTGATGACGCTCGACGCCGGTATTACCGGCTCACGGCCCTGGGCCGGGCCGTGGCGTCTGCGGAGGTTCGACGACTTGACACCCTCGTTCGTTCGGCACGTCCCTGGGCGCTGGAGGCCCGCTGATGTTCGAACGCGAATCCGGCGCGGAACGTCTTTACCGCGGTCTGCTCCGCCTGTATCCGAGCGAATTCAGGCATCGCTTCGGTGACGAGATGGTCCAGTTGTTCGCCGACCAACTCCGTGACGCTCGTGCGCCGCGGGCCAGGTTCGGGTCGGCGCGCACCTGGATCAGGACACTCGGCGACCTTGCCGTAACCGCCGTCTCCGCACGCACCCGGGGGGACCGAGCCGTGGCCCTATCACTTGCCGAACCGCCTTCACCGATGTCCAAGCTTCTTGGTGTCATTGGGATCCTGGGCGGGCTCATTCTCATCGTCGCGTTCGTGCCTTCGATTCCGTGGACCTCGGACTTCTTCAACCTCCGCCTCGCGCTCTTCAATGCCGGCGCGATCGCGATCGTGATTGCCGTTCATCGCCGCCAGTCAGTGTCCGGCCGTCGAGTCGCCATCGCCGGAGCTGTCCCTGCCATCCTTGCCAATGCCTGGTATCTCGCCATGGTCATCTGGGTCGTGGCAAAGCCAGGCGAGGTGGGGCCCGGCGACTATGGGCCCGACTTCTTCGCCGCGGGCTGGTTCCTCTGGGTGGCCGACGCCTGGTTCGGGCTCGTGGTCCTTCAGTTGGGTGTCGTCTCCCGTCTGGCAGGCGCCGCCCTGGCCGTCGGCTCGATCCTTACGTTGAGTGGAATGACCGGCGTGCTTGGGAGCGACCTCAAGCCGCTCTTCGGGCCTCTCGCCCTGGCCGGCCTGGCCGCCAACGGGATCGCATGGATCGCCCTCGGCCTTGAGGTGGCGCTGGTTCAACGACGCGCCGTCCACCAGACATCGCCCTGAGCGATCACCAGTCCCCTGGAGGCGACCGTCTTCCGGGCCGCTCCCGTGACGAACCGGTCCACATCGCCCCGACTTCGGTGACGACTCGATCGGGCGACGCAGGGCAGTCGTCCGACTATGACCCGATCACCACGAACCCCAGGGACCGGCCAGCCTGCGCGAGTCGAACATCGAACGTGACGAGAGGCACCGATCGACCCCCGGCCCGCTCGGCCGCGGCGAGGTGCAGAGCATCGAGCGAGCGGGCCCCGGTGACGATGCCGAGCTCTGCCGCCCGGTGGCATACCACGTCGTCCAGGGCCACCACGAACGTGCGCTGCCAGTCGCGCTCGAATGCCGTCGTCGCCACGCGGCGCTCGGTCTCCCCGAGCCGGCGGTGGATCGCCAGAAGGACCTCGATGAACGTGTGGCGACCCGTGACCCATTCCGTGTCGCTCAGCAGGATCGATTCGGCGGCCTCGCTGTCGTCCTCCGCCACGTACCGCTTGATCAGTGCGCTGCTGTCAACGTAGAGGGTCATACCCCCCGGTCCCGGGAGATCAGCTCGGTCGTTGTGGGTGTTCCGCGGAGTGGCCGCTGACGCACGACAGGCTCCGGTGGGCGCTCGATATCTCGCGTGACCCAGCCCTCGGCAAGGCCGCGATCCAGGCTGTCCCGTCCCAGGACGGGCACGATCTGGGCGACGCGCCGGCCACGGCTGGTCACCGTGATCACCTCGCCGCGGGCGACACGGTCGAGGTGCTCCGAAAGCCGTGCCTTGAGGTCACGGATGCCGACGTCCATGTGGTCATCATACAAGCCATCTGGCCCGTTGTGTGACTACTCAGCCGAACCTTGGCGTTCGATCACCCCGGGACGAA
>JANPDJ010000087.1:0-1691 GCA_031431395.1 Chloroflexota bacterium
GTCGTCGCCTTCGCGTGGGCTGCCGCGCTCCTCCTGCGTCGAACCGAGGGCCTGGCGACGCCGGCGTATGACCTTGCGTTCTTCCAGCAGGTTGTCTGGAACGTGGGACGGGATGGACGGTGGGTCTCGAGTTTTCAGGACGGATCATTCCTGGGACTGCACTTCTCGCCGATCCTTGTCGTTCCGGCCGTCCTGGAGCGATTGCTGTCCACTGACGTGCGGTTCCTCAGCCTCATCCACGCCCTGGCCATCGGAGCGCTTGCCCCGGCCATCTATCTCTTCGCCGGCGCCGTGCTCCACCCGGCACGGCTTGCTCGCCCGGTCGCAGCGGGCCTGGCGATCATGCTGCCGGCGTCCGCGGCGCTGCAGGAGGTCGTGCGTTCCGACTTCCATCCCGAGGCAATCGGCCTGGTCATGGCTCTGCTTGCAGGCTGGGCAGGCCTGACCAGGCGCAACCTCGCCATGTGGGCCCTGGCGGCCGTGGCGCTCGCGACACGCGAGGACGTTGGCTATGCGGTTGCGGTGGTCGGGCTGGTCGTCGCGGCGCGGGCCCGGGGGTCCAATCGGCGGCAGGGCATCGCCCTGGTCGCGGTGGCCCTGATCTGGACGGGCGCAGTGTTCGGCCTCGTGATGCCGTGGTTCCGGGCTGGCGCGCGGGTGGAGACGGATCGCTACTACCAATGGCTTGGGGGGGTCAGCTTCCTGCTGCCGCCATTCCCCAGGACCAACCAGGTTGTCGCCGCCCTGACTCGCCCGGCGCCGTGGTTCGTGATCCTCGGGATGGTCATCTCATTCGCGGGGCTGCCGCTGCTGCGACCGCGTTGGCTACTCCTTGTCGCACCGCCGGTGCTCGCGACCCTGCTCTCCGCTCATCCGCCGCAGGCGGCGCTCTTGCTGCAATACCCGCTGATCCTCCTCGTACCGCTGACGGCCGCGGCGGCCTTCGGCGCCCGACGGGCCCTCTTCTGGCTTGCTCTGCTCCGGCGGCGATGGAGTCGCGGGCGCTTCCGGCGAGGGCGTGCGCGGCATGCCCTCGCTGCCGCGGGGCGGGTGATGGTGATGACCGGCCTGATCCTGCCCGCGGTCGGTGTGGCCATCGTCCAGGGCTCAATCCCGCCGTTCGTGAATGGCTATGTCGATCAATTCAGCCGGCCCACCGGGATGGCCGGGCTGGCGACGATGGCAGGAGTGATCCCGCCCGAGGCGCCGCTGTTCCTGGACGAAGGTCTGGCAGCGACCTTCGCCAGTCGGACTCGACTCGGCCTCCTCACGGGCAACCGATCGGTTCCCGCGGATGCATTCGTCCTGTACGAGGTGGACGGCTGGGTCCCGAACGCTCGGGCCGGCAACCGTCGAAACACGCTGCTGCAATTTCTTCGAAGTCGCCCGCGACCGGTGATTGCCGATGACGGCCGATTCGTCGTGCTGGGGCCGGAACGCCGGAGCGCGCCGTGACGTCGCGCGTAGCCGCGATCATTCCGGTGATCGATGAAGTGACCTCGATTGCTTCGCTCGTGGCAGGGCTTCGGGCAAACGGTTCATGTTGCGTGATCATCGTTGATGGCGGCTCAGGAGACGGAACCCGGGAGGTCGCGCATCGCTCGGGCGCGATCGTGATCGAGGAGCCCCGACGCGGATACGGGCGCGCGTGTCTGACCGGCGCAGCCGCAGCAATGACCTCGACGGACGGC